>CAZKWG010000001.1:0-52532 GCA_964556105.1 uncultured Enterobacterales bacterium
GGCTGGAGTCCACCACCCAGCGCGACCTGCTGGCGGCCCTGCACGTCGCGCTCTTGGACCAGATCGACGCCATCGCCGCGGAGGCGCCGGAGCGGGTGCGCTGGAGCACCCAGGCGCTGGTGGTGCCCCTGAGCGCGTTGGAGGAGCTGATGGCGCGGGTCCGCGGCCTGCACGACCGCCTCATGACGGCGCCGCTCCAGCCGCAGCCCGACGCGCGAGAGCGCCCTTGGACCGCCCGTCTCTTGACAATCCAGGTTCATCCCGGTACAGGGGTCTTCTACCTCTGATCTCCCGGAGCCGCCATGCCCACCCCCCCCGCGCTCGCCCGCCTCCTCCTCGTGTGCGGGCTGCTGCTGGGGACGGCCGGAGACGCCACCGCCTGGGTCCACGGCGCCGACCCCGACGAGCTCGTCCGCTTCCCCAGCGGCCGGCCAGGGCTGATCGACATCGCCGACCCCGACGAGCTCGTCCGCTTCCCCGGCGGCCGGCCCGGACTGATCGTCATCGCCGATCCCGACGAGCTGGCCGGGCTCCCGGGCGCGCGCCTCTCCGGGCGCGTCGTCGCGGTGGGCTGGACGGGCAGGGGCCGCAGCCTGGCGCCGCGACCGCTGGCGGAGGCGATCGACCTGGACGCGCTGCAGATCACGGCGCCCGCGGGCGACTGGAGCGATCTGGTGCTGGTGCTGGACGGCCCCGTCACGGTGCTGGTCTCCACGGAGGACGGCCGCTCCCGCGCGGCGCAGGTCCAGCTCACGACGCTGACCGTCGCGCTCGAGGACCCGGACGCCACGGGTGTGCTCCGGCTCTCGCTGCCCACGCTGACGGGCGAAGAGTCGCCAGACGCGCTGCGGGCCGCCCTCCAGGACGGGCTGCTGCTGGTGCCCGCCCCCTGAGCGGAGGCCCCCCGCGCGCTGGGCGGGCTCAGAGCCCCGTCACCCGCAGGGTCGCCACGACGCCGGTCGCGCCGTCCTCCAGGACGCCCGGCGCCAGCGTCGCCGACCAGTCGCCGGGAGGATCGAGCTCTGGCAGCAGCAGTCCGCTGCGGGCGCGCTCGCGCGCCGGGCGCATCGCCGTCACCACGCCGCCGCCGATCAGCCCCACCGTGCTGCCCAGCACCGCGCCGCGCGCGACGTCCGCCCCGTCCGGGCTGGCCAGCGCCGCCCCGAGCGCGCCGAGGGTCGCGCCGGTCACGCCGGCGAGCTGAGGGATCACCGTCCGCCGGGGGTTCAGGTTCAGCGTGGACGCGGGCAGGGCCAGGCCGCCGGCGAGCAGGAAGACGTCGCCGGTGATCAGCGAGGAGAGGGTCAGCCCCGTGTCGTCCAGATCGGCGTTCAGGGCGACGGGGGTGAGCAGGCCGTACCAGACCCCCCAGGCGGCGGCGGAGCCGAGGAAGAACATGTCCTCGGCCTCCGGCTCGGCGGAGACGGTCAGCGCGGTGAGCCCGAGGCCCGTGAGCGCGGGGAAGGTGAGCGTCAGGCCGGCCGCGCGCTCGTCCTTCAGCGCGCCCACGTCGGCGAGCACGTTGGCCATGGCCGCGCCCTGCGCGACGCTCAGGGGGGCGCCGACCCCGAGCATGGCGAGATCGCCGCCGCTCATCGGCATCTTGGGCGCCAGCAGCGTGCCGGCCGCCGTGCCGGCGAGGCCCATGGGGATCATCGTGGCCGCCATGACCTGCTCGTCGCCCGCGCCACCCAGCATGGGCAGGCCCGCGCCGAGCGCGTTGCCCAGGACGGCGCCCCAGCCGGCCATCGCCGCCCGACCGGGGGAGGGCTCGAGGGCGTGGGCGAGGGCGAGGCCGGCCACGGCGCCTCCGTGCAGGCCGAGGCGGATGTTTCCGTCCGGCTCATCGGACCCGAGCGCCGTGGGCAGCCAGCCGCCCACCCAGCCCAGCTCCGCCGCGCCCACCGCGCCATATGCCAGCTCACCCGCCTCCGGCGACCAGCCCGGCGCGCTGAGCGCCCCCGCCCCCAGCCCGAGGGCCAGCCCGCCCAGGCCGGCGTAGTTACGCGCCCGGATGCTGGACGCGTAGGCCGTGCAGTCGATCGTCTCCGTCACGATCTGGCCTCTGCCGTCAACCTCGTACGCACAGTTCTCGATGCCCCCACCCGTCAGATCGGCGACGCCCAGCCCCAGTTGCAGGCCGAGGTAGGCGCTGAGGTCGACCTCGAGCACGTCGCTCGGAGAGGGGTCGCGCCCCATCCAGGCGAAGCCGGCGGCGGCGCCGCCCAGGGTGCCGACCAGCCGTGCACCCGCCGAGCGGCTCTGCCTGCGCTGGTTCGCCACCTCATAGAGGCCCGCGGCCTCATACTCCTCGGAGTAATAGTAGAGCTCCCACTCCTCGCCGTTCCCATTGAACAGGGCCTTCGACGCGTAGAGCGAGCCGATGAAGCCCCAGGTGGAGCCCGTGGTGTAGGCGAGGCCCTGGCCGAGGGTCGTCTTGCGGGTAGCGCCGTAGAGCGCGCCGGTGCCCACGCCGATGATCCCGCCGCCGATGCCGCCGATGACGGCCGCGCCGTCGTTCTGGCCCCAGGTGCCGATAGCGCTGAGCATGACGGCGCCGGTGAGCCCGTTGCCCGCCGAGCCGATGAGGACGCCCAGGGTGCTGCCCACGTCCTCGGGCTGGCCTCGCTCGACGAGCAGCGCGGGGTAGGAGCGCTCCAGCTCGGCGCGGGCGAGGCGGCGGATCTCATCCGGCAGGGCCCGGTCGCTGGAGGCCGACCAGAGCGCGTCGGCGCCGGCCTGCGTGCGCACGGCGCCGAGCACGGTGACGGCGGCCTCGCGCACGGCCTGCGCGTAGGTGGGGGAGCGCAGGGCGGCGTCGGCGACGCGCACCGCGCCCTCGCCAGGGACGCTCACGAAGGCGCCGAGCGCGGCGATCTGGATCTCGGGATCCCGCGCGTCCACGGCGACCTCGAGCAGGGTGAGCGCGGCAGGATCCCCGCTCTGCGCCAGCGCGCTGGCGGAGCTGACGCGATCCGCCGTCGCCGCGGACGGGCCGAGCAGGGTCCGGGCCGCCTCGAGCAGGGCGCGGGCGTTGGCCGCCTGGAGCGCGTCGAGGGCGAGGGCGGCGCGCTCGGGCGCCACCGCGGGCGGGAGCTCGGCGGCAGGCGGCTCCGCGGGTGGAGGCTCGGGCGCTGGGGGCGCAGACTCCTGGGCGCGAGCCGTGAGCGAGAGGAGGAGCAGCATGGCGTTGGAGATCATCGAGCCTCCGTTCTCAGAGAGGCCCCCAGGAGCGCCGGGTGGGCGATTTCACACGGCGACCTGGGAGTCTGCGCCCGATCCATACCGGATCGGGCCCGCACAGGCGCAGACGTTGCAAGAGCCGTGCCCAGCGCCTCGCGCTCACTCCTCGACGCAGGCGTTCTCGGCGCACCCAAAAGACCAGCTCTCGCCGGCCTCGTAAGAGACGCCGCCCGCCTCGCTGTAGTCGGCGGCGTAGATGTCCTCGGGCGCGTTGTCCCCGAAGTCGCAGTCCACGCCCTCGACCACCGACTCGTAGTAGACGAAGAGCCCGCCGCCCCGCGCGGCCTGGTTGCCGTCGAAGCTCACCCGCTCCAGCGTGGTGGTCCCGTAGGCCAGCATCCCGCCGCCATCGGCGCCGCTGTTCACGTTGTCGATGAAGCGCGCGTCCGTCAGCGTCAGCGTGCTGTTGTAGACCCACAGCCCGCCGGCGTAGGTGCGCGCGCGGTTGCCCTGAAAGGTCACCTCGCTCATGGTCGCCACGCTGTAGAACATCGCCATCGCGCCGCCGTCCAGCGCGACATTGTCCTGAAAGACGAGATCGGTCGCGGTCAGCGTCGAGAACCAGAGGGTGAGCGCGCCCCCGTCGTCCTCAGACACGTTGTCCAGGAACTGGACACGGCTGAGCGTGACCTCGCAGTCCTCGGTGTACATGCCCGAGCCGTCGTTGGCCGTGTTGTTGGAGAAGATCACGTCTTGTACGGTCACCGCGCCGAAGCCCTCGCAGTAGAGCCCGCCTCCACCCGAGTTGTGCTCCTCGTTCAGGCCCGCCCCGCGGTCGAGCGTGAGGTTGCGCACGCTGACGCTGACCTCAGGGCCTGCCACGTCCAGGATCGTCCCGACCTCCCCCGCGGAGAGCACCGTGTCCTCCGGCGCGTCCCCGAGCCCGACGACGTCTACGTCCGCGCGCAGCAGCAGCCGCGCGAACCAGGTGCCAGGGCAGACGGAGAGGGTCCCGGGCGCGTCCAGCGTGACGTAGGTGCCGCTGAGCAGCGGCGCGCTCAGGTCCTCGACCGCGCCGTCCAGGCCCTCGAAGGTCACCGTCGGCTCTGTGCAGAGGTCTGGCCCACCCGTCTCGCCGGTCTCGCCGGTCTCGCCGGTGTCCGCCGTGTCCTGACCGTCGGTGTCGGCGGTCTCGGCCGTCTCCCCCGTCTCGGCGCAGCCCTCGACACAGGCGGACTTGTCGCCCCCCTGGCAGGCCCCGAGGAGCAGGCCCAGGCCCGGCCCGAAGGCCCACGCCCGATCATTCATCGCAGGTGATCTCCTCGATGTACTCGATGCGTACGAGCGATCCGACCGACGGGTAGTGCTCCTCGTCGAAGACGATCTCCATGGCCGTCGCGTCATAGGTCCAGCCTTCGGTGGTGTCCACGCCGTCGATGGTGACCTCGATGCTCCAGATCGCCGGCTCGTTCGAGAGCAGGAAGGCCTCGCGCGGCACCACCGCGTCGAGGGCGAGCGCCTCGAAGTAGGACGACCAGTCGGGCTCACAGAAGTCATGGAGCGTGCCGCCGGTCTCGAGCGCCGCGTTGTAGAGCAGCTCGGCGGGCTCGGCCTCCGAGCAACCGCGCGGGTAGCCGCCCGTGATCGACGACACGACGAGGTCCTCCGGGTCAGACTTGTGCTCCAGATAGGCGTTCACATACACCGTCGCGTTGCCCGCGCTCTGCTCGACGTCGTTGTTGATGGCGATCAGCGAGAGCTTGGAGTCGGCCCAAAGGGCGGACTCATCGAGGAGCCAGGAGCTGTTCTCGTCCAGGGCCTTGTCGAAGGTGTCGAGCAGATAGTCGTTGTCCAGGACGTCCCCATCGGCCATCTCCTCGAAGGCGCTCACGGCCTCGTCCACGCTGAAGCTCTCGTCGATGTAGGGGATGTCCCCATAGACCTCGCCCGTGGTGTTCTCGATGAGCGCGACACGAAATCTCGCTTTCGAGGCCAGCAGCGTCTCGAAGAAGTAGGGAAGCCCGTTCGCCCACCGCGAGTGGTAGATGTTGACGCTCGCGGTGACGACCTCATTGGCCGCGATGAGGATCGTCCCAGCCTTCTGCTCCTCGACCTCGTAGGTGTGGGCGTACTGGCCCACGATGTGCCCCTCCCCCTGAACAGGGAGCGCATAGACGGGCGCGCCAGGGTCGTTCGAGGTGATGGAGAGCGTGTCGGTGAGGACGCCGTCCTCGACGGGAGCGAAGGTGAGCAGGACCGTCTGCGCGTCTCCGGGAGCGATCGTCCAAGGGAGCGCGGGGAGCTCACCGTCCACGCCGCTGAGCGTGAAGGATTCGCCGGTGCTCAGCCCGACGCTGTCGATGACCAGGTCCTCGGTGCCCGCGTTGCCCAGCGCGAGGGTCGCGGTGTCGGCGCACCCGACATCCACGAACCCGAGCTCCGCGCTCGTCACGCTCGGCGAGAGCACAGGCCAGCTCGCCGTCCCCAGCGCGGGGACGACCAGCTCGTCGTAGCCAGCGCTGGCGCTGAACGCGAGGATCTCGAAGCTGCCCTCGAACGCGCCGGGCTCGAGCGGCGACCAGGTGACCACGAGATCCACGGAGGCGCCGGGCTCCAGCGCCGAGGGGAGCTGCTCGAGGCTCAGCGTCTCGTCGAGCGGCTCGGCGCCGAGAAGGTCCACCACCTCGTCCCCGGTGTTCTGCAGGCTCACGCCGAGGCTGGTGGCGCCGCCTACGACGCCGAAGTCCACCCGAGAAGGGGAGACCTCGAGCGACAGGCTGTGCTCGCCGATCTCCTCCAGCGCCGGCGCGGAGCTGTCCGCGCCCTTCGGTCCCGCGCAAGCGGCGAGCAACAGAAACACCATCGGACACCTCCTTACAGAGTCACTGTGCCCAAGGATGGGCCCAGGATCAATGCCAGATAGGGACGTCACTCACAGATCTGCATCTCGACGTCGCATGTCTGCCCCTCGGGACACTCGGCGTCGGAGAAACAGGGTGTGTACCCGAGCACGTCCACCGCGACGGCGCTGGGCGCGGAGACGATGAAGTCCAGGCAGCCCTCGCCCGCCGCGCCATGATCGGCGGTGCGCCGCTCGATCGTGCCCATCGGGAAACCAGAGACCCCCTCGCTCAGCAGGGCGGTGATGATGGCTCCGGAGACCGTCCCCTCGCCGTCATCGGCAAAACTGCAGCGGAGCGTGCTGGGCGTGACGCCGTGCTGATGGATCAGGATCTCCACGACGATCTCCGACCGCGGCGAGGAGACCGTGGGCGCAGGCCAGGAGACGGCCAGATCCGTCGCGTCGGCGACGATCCACTGCACGCCGCTCAGGTCGAGCGGCTCGACCCCGACGCCGTAGAGGTCGAGCGGCCCGTAGGTCCCATCCGGCATGGCCAGATGGATCAGCTCGCCACCCTGGAAGGCCGGGTGAGACATCGCCGTGTCGTAATAGGTGTTCCCCGGAAAGACCGCCTCCATCGTGGATGTCTTCGCGAGGCCCTCCACGGTTACGGTCCCCAGGTCCTGGTTGGACGGATAGCTCAGACAAGCTCCGGTAAAATCACAGACCTCGCCCGGGTCACAGACCGGATCACAGTAGGGGTTGTTGCGCCGGAGCAGCGCGCAGTCGCCGTCCGCGCCCAGCTCCTCCAGCACCGTGGCGGGCACCACCCCGTCTGCGACGCTGCCGGCGATGTTCGACTCCCCCTCGCCGCTCGCCCCCCCGGCGCTGACGGAGACGACGAAGCCCCCGTAGTCCGCGGCCATCGGGCAGGCCCCGGCGAGCGGGACCGTGGCGGGATCGAGGCCAGGGCTGGTGGTGTCGTCGGGCGGAGCGCTCTCCTCGACCTTCTCGTCCTTCGACGAGCTCGCGCAGCCAGCGGACTGCGACAGCAGGAGGAGCACGGCGAACGGTCGAAGCGGCATGGGGGCTCCAAAGGGTCAGCTTCACCGTAGCCGTACACGGCGCGCGCGACGTCAGGATTCTGTGGATACCAGGCCGCGCGCCCCTGACGAGCGCGCTGAGGACGCGCTCGTCGAAGGGCAGGAGCACGCCTTCGAGGTCGCGCTCCGAGGGCCCATGGTAGACTCTCGCAAAACCTCGGAGGGATCGCGATGACCTGGAAGATCGGGATGGGCGTGGGGCTGCTGGCCCTGCTGGGCCAGATGGGCTGCGGCGGCAAGGATGAGGGCGACGGAGAGGACCTCGGCAAGCCGACCGTGCTCATCGCCTCCCCCGAGGACGGCGCGGTCTACAACGAGGGGGAGGTGGTCGAGCTCAAGGTGGAGGCCGTCTATGAAGACGGCTCGGACGCCTCGATCACCGGCGCGAGCTGGAAGGCCGGCGACTGGACCGGCCAGGGCGCGTCGCTCTCTGTCTCCGACCTGCCCGTGGGCGCGCTGAAGCTCAGCGTCGAGGCGAAGGTGGACGACAAGGTGCTGGAGAGCAGCGTCAACATCACCATCAACGCCTCGGGCGAGGGTGAAGGCGAAGGCGAGGGAGAGGGCGAAGGCGAAGGCGAGGGCGAAGGCGAGGCCCCGGTGGACTTCCAGGGCGTGATGCGCTCGGAGATCACCATCGTGGAGTACGATTTCTCCCTGGACTGCCCGGGAGAGGTGAGCTTCACCATCGCCGGCGGCGCGCTCTCCGGCTCCGGCCTCTGCACCGTCGAGCTGGAGGGCTACGAGAGCAGCGTGACCTTCGACATGGAGGGCACCGAGGATCGCGGCGTGCTGGATGGCAACCTGATCATGTACGACGACGGCGGGACCCCGTACTACACGCCGTTCAGCGGCGCGCGCGACGAGGCCGACCACGTCACCGCCACCTTCGAGGGCGAGTTCAGCTCCTCGGACGGCACCCTGCGCATCGCGGGCGACTTCATGGCCGATCCGGCTGGCGGCTGAGCCGACGCTCCCGCTGGCCCGCGCGCCCTCTGGCCGCTAGGAGGGAGGCATGTACGCGCGCCTCCTCCTCTCGCTGACCAGCCTCGGGCTCTCCCGCCCGGGGCTCGCTCAGGAGCCCCCGCCCGCCGCCCCTCCCCCGGATGACGCCGAGGAGGCGGACGACGCGGGCGAGGTCATGGTCATCACGGGCACGAAGACGCCCCATCGGCTCTCGGACGCCACGGTCGCCACCGAGGTCGTGACCCGGGAGGAGATCGAGGCCTCCGGCGCGCGGGACGCGGGCGAGGTGCTGCGGATGCACGCGGGCATCGACGTCGCCGGCTCCTTCCGCGGCGCCTCGGCGGAGCTGCGCGGCCTGGACCCCAAGTACGTGCTGGTCATCGTGGACGGGGTGCGCGTCGCGGGCAAGAGCGACGGCGCCGTGGACCTGAGCCGGTTCTCGGCCGAAGACATCGAGCAGATCGAGATCATCAAGGGCCCGGCGTCGGCGCTCTACGGGGCGGACGCGCTGGGCGGCGTCATCCACATCCGCACGCGCCGGCCCCGCTCCCCCGTCGAGATGAGCCTGCACACCCGCGCCGGCACCCGCGCCGCGAGCGCGACCCCCGCCGTCACGGAGGTTCCCACCGACGGCCTCTTCCCGGCCAACCTGCCGGGCGTGGACGCGCTCGACCTGGAGGGGCGCCTGGGCCTGGTGGGCGAGCGCCTGAGCACCCGCGCCGCCCTGGGGACGCGGGGCAGCGCCGCCTATGACCTGGAGCCAGACGACGAGGACACCTCGGGCAGCGCCTGGCGCGAGTGGAGCGCCGCCGACCGCTCCGAGCTCCGCTTCAACGACGAGGCCCGGCTGGCCCTGGACGTCGGCTACCGCCGGCGCGAGACCCGCGGCGTCGATCCCGGCGCTGGCGGCGCGGTCTACGATCTCACCAACCTCACCGAGGACGCGCACGCCGGCCTCGCCCCCGATCTCACGCTGGGCGCCTCGTCGCGGCTGCAGCTCGGCGGGAAGCTCTCGTTGTACCGGGACCAGTTCCTGCAGGACCAGCGGCTCTCGGACGAGCTCGACCTGTACAACGACGCGCTGGAGCGCCTGACCGAGCTGAACGCGCAGCTCATCCGGGGCTGGGGGGATCGCCACACCAGCACGGTCGGTCTGGACGGGCTGGCCGAGCGCCTCGCCTCCGACCGCCTCTCCGACGACGACGTGTCGCGCCAGCGTGGGGCGATCTTCGCCCAGCACGAGTGGAAGGTGCTCCAAGATCAGGGCGTCTCCCGCCTGGTGCTGCTGCCGGGCCTGCGCTGGGACCTGGACACCCAGTTCGGTCAGGCGCTCTCGCCGAAGCTGGCCCTGCGCCTGGACCCGGTCGAGTCGGTCCTCCTGCGCGCCAGCTACGGCTGGGGCTACCGCGCGCCGGACTTCAAGGAGCTCTACCTCTACTTCGAGAACCCCACCGCCGGGTACTTCGTCGAGGGCAACCCCGCGCTCCGGCCGGAGACCTCGCGCAGCGTAGACCTGGGGCTGACCGTCGAGCCGAGCCGCAGCCTGCGCTTCGGCCTCACGGCCTTTCGTAACGACGTGGACGACCTCATCGAGCCGACCCTGGTGGCGGACGATCCAGACGAGACCGACGGCGTGGCGCCCTATCGCATGGAGAACATCGCCCGCGCGCTCACCCAGGGCGTCGAGCTCACGGTCGCCAGCCGGGTGCGCGACGTGTACGCGCTGGACGCCGGCTACACCTTCCTGAACACGCTGAACCGGGAGCTGGACCTGCCGCTCGAGGGGCGACCCGCCCACCGCCTCACCCTCGCGATCAGCAGCCCCGAGCTGCTGTGGGGGGTGGCCGCCACCTTGCGCGGCGCCGCGTCCAGCCAGCAGCCCTACTACGCTGATGATGACGGAGACGGCGAGATCGAGCTGGTCTGGGCGCCAGGGACCGTGGACCTGGGCGCGCGCCTGAGCCGCCCCCTGGGGCAGGTCCTCTCCCTCACGCTCGGGGCGGACAACCTGCTGGACACGGGCGACCCCACCTACAACCGCCTGGCGCCGCGGCTGGTCTACCTGGGCCTGGACGCGGACTGGCCTGGCCAGAGAGAGGAGGACTGATGCTGATCCTGTTCGCGCTGGCCTGCGCGCCCTGCCTGCTGGAGCGGACCGACCGGAGCTGCGAGGACTGGCCGCTGGCCACAGAGACCGGCGGAGGCGAGACCGCCGACACGGCGCCGCCGGCGCCGAAGATCGTGAGCGCGGACGCTGGCTCCGGCGTGACGGAGACCTGGGTGGACGCGACCGCCTATCTGGACTTCGTCTACCTCTCCCTGGCGACGGGGGAGGAGGTCCTGGTGGCCGACCCGCTCACCTCCAGCGACTGGGATCTCGGCTTTCAGCGCTACCTCGTGCCCTCCAACGGCGGCGTGAGCGGACCTGGGGGGCTCATGGCGGTCGCCCTGACCGACCAGAGCTTCGAGGCGCTCACGACGGCCCCCGCCGAGGGCTTCATCAGCGACCAGGCCGACGACGAGGACGAGAACGACGACCCTGAGTACGCCCTCGGGGAGTGGTTCGACTACACGACCGAGAACCACACGCTGACGCCGAAGGCCATGGTCTACGCGCTCCATGTCCGCGAGACCTACTACAAGCTCCAGTTCGTGGACTACTACGACGAGGCGGGCTCGCCAGCCTACATCACGCTCCGCTGGGCGCAGATCGCCGCGCCTTGACCCGGGCCGTGCGCACGGAATGATCTTGCTGGTAATACAGGAAGTGTATTCTCACACCTGATCTCTTGACTGGGGTTGCTCTATTCCTGTAAATATGACGCTGGGTTTGTGTGCTCAGGAGATCCCCATGCCCGACTATCAGCAGGCTCCCACCCAGGCGCCCCCCGAGCAGGAGCAGACGGGCTTCGATCCGCTCTCCATGTTGTCGCCCCTCGCCATGACCGGCCTCAGCCCGCTGCTGGGCCCGCTGGGGCCCGCGGCGACGATGGGCATGCAGGCGGTCATGGGCAACGGAGCCGTCAGCGACATGATCTCCGGCGCAGGACAGGCTGCGGGCGGGATCCTCGACACCGTGGGCGGCTGGGCATCCGGCGCCTGGGACACGGTGAGCGGCGCGGCCAGCGGCGCCTGGGACGCCGCCTCGGGCGTGGCGAGCAACGCCTGGGACACGGTGTCCGGCTGGGGCAGCGCCGCGATGGACTGGGCGGGCAACAAGGCCAGCGCCATCGGCCAGTGGGGGAGCGACTTCGCGGGCGGCGTGGCGCGCGAGGGCTGGACCTCGATCTTCGACCCGCAGGGCACGGCCGACCGCGAGGCGGCCCACCGCGAGCTGGCCGACCGCTTCTCGGTCGTCGGCGACGACTTCGTCGGCCCGCGCCTGCCGAACCAGGTCACCCAGAGCGAGTACGACCGCATCTGCAGCACGTACAGCGACATCCGCCTGGGGCGCGGCGATCTGACCATCGACCCGAGCGCGCTGGGCACCGAGGCCGAGCGCGACGCCTACCGGACCGGCGCGATGGGAGACATCGCCAACCTGCTCCAGACGGAGAGCGGGCGGCAGATGGTCTACCAGCTCCACAACAACACGCCGCAGAACGACGCGGACGGAAACCCGATCCACCGGCGCACCCAGATGGTGCCGCTGCTGGCGGCCGACGGGACCCTGGACCGGACCAACGGCTACGCCTCGCCGGACGGGGCGGGCTCGACCTACACCGAGAACGCCGACGGGACGCGCACCCAGGGCACGGGCACGGATGTCCACATCCGCTACAACCCGGGCGTGAACATCGGCGACGCCTACCCGACCCTGACCGGCACCAACCCCTGGCTGGGGGACTTCCGGTCCGACGTGCTGCTGATGCACGAGATGAACCACGCCATGAACCAGACGGCGGGGACGGGCGACAGCCGGACCATCCAGGCCTCGGACAACCCGGCCAACGCCACGGATCCGGAGACCGCCTTCGACGCGGCCAACGGCATCCGCCGCATCGAGCACCAGGCCGCCGGGCTGGGCATGTACTCCAACGACCCGCTGACGGAGAACCGCTACCGGGCCGAGCGCCTGGCCATCGGCACGACCGGCGCCCCGGGCGCCCGCGCGGGAGACGCGACGATGCACCAGCGCACGAGTTATGTACCTCACAGTCCGCCGGCTACGGCGCCCAGCCCCACCGGCGTCACGCCGGGCCTGCCGCCCTTCGTCCACCGGCATGATCACGGCGATCACGACCACGATCACGACTGAAAGGCGCGATGGCGAGACGCGGACCCGGGCTCCTCCTGCTCTTGTCGCTCGGCTGCGGATCCGGGGAGGTGCCGGCGAGCGCCGCCCCCACGAGCGCTCCCGCCGCGGAGGCGCCGACGCCCGTGATCCCCGCCACCATCCCCGCCACGCCGACCGAGGAGGCGCCCGTGTCTGATCCTGCCCGCCTGGACTGGGCGCTGAGCCTGGCGCCCGCCGGAGACGCGCTGCTGGTGCAGTACACCGTCACGAACACCTCGCAGCAGACGATCTACCTGTCCGACCTCACGCCGATCTCCGGCTCGGGCGGCTTCGTCCTCGGCGAGCGCTTCATCAACGTGGCGGGCGGCGAGGCGCCGGGCCTGGTGCGCCTGGTGCGCGGGCGGCTGGACAGCGTGGCCCCTGTCCCCATCCCCCTGGACCCGGGCGCCCGCGCGCTCGAGCCGGGCAAGACGGCGAGCGGGTCGGCGACGGTGCCCCTGCCCATCGCGGCGGCGCACTACCACGGCAAGGCCGCTCCGGTGCAGGGCACGCCCACCAGCGCCGTGCTGGAGATCGGCTACCTGGCGGGCGAGGTCCACTGGAGCGCCCTCCAGCTCGCCGACGGGCGCGGGCTCACCACCTCCATGCCGATGGACACGATGCGCTTCCTGCGCGCCGGCCCGCTGGCGATCCCCACGAAGTAGAGGCACCCCCATGGCCGAACCGAGCACCGTAGACGATCTCTACGACGACGCGCAGCGCCGCTACCTTCAGGGCGACTTCGCCGGCGCCCTGGCCGGCTGGCAGGCCGCCCTGGCCCTGGCCCCCGACGACGTCGAGATCAAAAAGAAGCTGGTGCAGGCCCACTTCGCCCTCGGCGACAGCGAAGGGGGAGAGGCCGCGCTCGAGGTCCTGCGGCAGGCCTGGCGGCAGAGCGCGGACCCGGCGGTGCAGGGCTGGACCGAGGTGGTGATCGACCAGCTCCAGGCGGCGGGCCACAAGGTCTACGCCTACGAGACCCTGCGGCCGGGCAGCGAGGACCTGTACTACGCGATCTCCTGGCGGGTGCTGGACGGGCAGGGCAAGGTCCGCATGACCGTGCAGCTCGAGAGCAGCGCGTATGGCCGCGAGCGCGGCGTGCCCTTCGTTCTGGGCGTCAACACGATCAAGGGCCACGCCACCACCGGGCCGATGTTCAACAGCCGCCCGCCCTACCTGGCGGTGCGCGCGCTGGCGGTGCAGCAGATCGAGCGGATCATGGGCGCTACGGCCTGAGCGGGTGAATCCCGATAAGGGCCCTGCCATGCGCGTCGCCCTGGTCCTCCCGCCCCTCTGCCAGCTCAACACCCCCTACCCGGGGACCGCCTACCTTGCGCGCTTCCTGCGCGACCAGGGGCACACGGTCACCCAGCGCGATCTCGGGCTGGAGCTGATGCTGCGCGTCCTGAGCCCGGACGGCCTGACGGCGATCTTCGAGGCCGTCGCGGCGCTGGCCGAAGACGAGGTGGATCTGCCCGAGCCCGCCTGGCGGGCCCTGGCCCTGCGCGAGCGCCACATCGCCGCGGTCGGGCCGGTCGTCCGCTTCCTGCAGGGCCGCGACCGCACCCTGGCCAGCCGCGTCCTCGACACGCCCTTCCTGCCGCTGGGGCCGCGCCTGGAGTCGGCCGATCTGAGCGACTTCGGCGAGCTCTCCACCGAGGACGCCGCCCGTCACCTCGCCACCCTCTACGTCGAGGATCTCTGCGACCTCGTGACGAGCTGCGTGGACCCCGGCTTCGCCCTCTCCCGCTACCAGCACCAGCTCGCGCAGGGCCCGGTCTCCTTCGATCCCATCGCCGCCCGCCTCGCCGAGACCACCCTGCTGGACGGCTGGCTGGACGCGCTGGCCGACGAGGTCGCGGCGGGCCAGCCCGAGCTGGTCGGGATCTCCGTGCCCTTCCCCGGGACGCTGTACGGCGCCCTGCGCATCGGGCAGCGCCTCCGTCAGCGGGGGCTCACGGTGGTGATGGGCGGCGGCTATGTGAACACCGAGCTGCGCGAGGTCTCCGAGCCGCGCCTCTGGGACTGCGTGGACGCGCTCACCTACGACGACGGAGAGGGGCCGCTGCTCGCCCTGATCGAGCACCTCTCGGGCGGCCCGGATCGCCGCCACCGCACCCGCGACGCGACCGGCCTGCACAGCAACCCGGCGCCCACCCCGGCGTTCACGCCCGCCGCCTGGTACGGCGACCTGCGGCTGGACCGCTACCTTCAGCTCGTGGACGCGCAGAACCCCGCCCACCGCCTCTGGGGCGACGGCCGCTGGAACAAGATCACCGTCGCGCACGGCTGCTACTGGAAGAAGTGCGCCTTCTGCGACGTGAGCCTGGACTACATCTCCCGCTATGAGCCCGCCCGCGTCAGCACCCTGGTCGACCACATGCAGTCGCTCCTCGACGAGACCGGGGTGAGCGGCTTCCACCTGGTCGACGAGGCGGCGCCCCCGAAGCTCCTGCGCGACCTGGCCCTGGAATTGCTGCGACGCAACATGGTCGCCACCTGGTGGGGGAACATCCGCTTCGAGCGCGCGTTCACGCCGGACCTCTGTCGGCTGCTGGCGGCCAGCGGCTGCGTGATGGTCACGGGCGGGCTGGAGGTCGCGGGCGACCGGCTGCTCAAGCTGATGGACAAGGGCATCACCGTCGAGCAGGCCGCGCGCGCCGCCGTCGCGTTCCGCAAGGCCGGCGTCCTGGTCCACGCCTACTTGATGTACGGCTTCCCCACGGAGAGCGTCCAGGAGAGCATGGACGCGATGGAGATCGTCCGGCAGCTCTTCGCCGAGGACGCGCTGAGCAGCGCCTTCTGGCACCGCTTCGTCCTCACCCGCCACTCCGGCGTCTTCGCCGCGCCCGACCGCTACAAGGTGCGCTTTCAGGTGCCGGAAGGCGTGTTCGCCGCCAACGACATCCCCCACGAGGACCCGACGGGCGGCGACCACGATCGCTTCGACGAGCCGCTGGTCTCCTCCCTCTCCGCCTGGATGCACGGCCGCGAGCTGGACCGCCCCCTCGAGGCCTGGTTCCCCGTCCGCGTGCCGAAGAGCCGCGAGCCCCGCGACCGGGTCAAGCGCGCCCTCGGCACCCCGCCGCCTCCCCCCGCCAACGAGGACCGCCTCATCTGGCTGGGGGGCGAGCCGCTGGCGGGCGAGGAGGGCCTCGTGCTGCACGGCACGGACGGCGCGGTTGAGATCACCGCCAACCCCGCCGAGCTGGACTGGATCGTCAACGTGCTGGAGGCCGCCCACCCCGGCGGCGATCCGCTCCCCTACGGGGTGGCGGTGGCGAGCTTCCCCGGCGAGTGGCGCCGCTTCGAGCGCACCTTCGCGAAGGTGCGGGAGGCGGGGCTGGTCATCGTCTGATCCGGCCTACAGACACACCCCGAACCACGGCTCCCCCTCCACGTACTGCCGCGTGCAGCCAGGGCAGGCGCTCGGGTCGTCCGGGTCACAGAGCCGGTAGCAGGTGTAGGTCACCCAGGAGCAGAAGGCGCCCTGCTCGCAGAGATAGTCCGGGTCGGTCCAGGAGCAGGTCTGGCCCTCGGTGCGCGGGCCGGACGGCAGGCAGAGGTTGGTGTCCAGGTCGAGCGGGACGCAGCCCTCGGCGTAGGAGGCGGGCTCACAGTCCTGGTTGTAGAGGTCGCAGGCGTCGCCCGGCCGGCAGACCCCGTCGGGCGTGGTCTCGAGCGCGTCCGTGGGGCTGCACCAGCTCTCCTCGTCGCAGCTCCCGACCCGGTCATAGGGCCGGTCGCAGGCGTCGCGGCAGACGTGGTCCACGAGATCGCAGCGGCTGGCGCAGTCGGCGTCCTCCAGGCAGAAGGCCCCGTCTGCCGCCGTGCCCGCGACGCGCAGGTCGCCGCCCTCCCAGGGCTGGCCGCCCAGGTAGATCGTCGTGATCTCGCGCAGGGCCCGGATGTCCTCGTCGGGCCGTCCCGCGAGCACCAGCAGGTCGGCGCGGTAGCCGGCGTCCACGAAGCCCATGTCCTCCCAGCCGAGCAGGGCGGCGGGCGCGGCGGTCGCGGCCGTGAGCGCGTCGAGCGGGCTCATGCCCAGCGCGACCAGCGCGTCCAGCTCGCGGTGGAGCCCGAGGCCATGCGGCACGAACCAGTAGCCGGCGTCGGAGCCGGCGATGACCAGGCCCCCGCTGGCGATGGCCTGCGCGAGGTTGGCGCGGGCGGCCTCCTCCCAGGCGGCGCTGCCCTCCACCCAGCCCTCGGCGAAGGCGTCCTCGTGGGCGCCGAGCCAGGTCCAGGCGGCGCGCACCGCGTCGGGAGTGTGGGAGAGATCCTCGGCCAGCAGGCTGCCGTCCAGCAGGTCGCCGGTGCCGGCGAAGGCGGAGACGGTGCTCAGGCTCGGCGCGTCGATCGGCTCATCCAGGGCCTCAGAGAAGACGGGGTGCGCCAGCACGCTGACCCCAGCGGCGAGCGCGTCCAGCGCGTCCTCGGGCTCGTCGATGTGGGCGAAGACCGGCTGGCCGGCCCCTTCCGCGGCGTCCACGATGTCGGCCAGATCGCCCAGGTCCAGGCGCGGCGTGGGCCAGTCCGTGAAGTCCGCGTCGGCCAGCGCCACCTTGATCGCGTCGGCCTCGCCCAGCGCTGAGACCTGGCTCCCGCCGTCGCCATCGACGAAGCGGCAGAGGGCCTCGTCGTGGAAGGTCTCGCAGGGGTGGCTGAGCTCGGCCGTGAGGAAGGGCCCGGTGGCGTAGACGCGGGGCCCCACGATCTCGCCGTCGGCGATCCGGTCGCGCAGCGCGAAGGCCTCGACGGGCGCCCCGAGATCGGCCACGCCGACGACGCCCCAGGCGAGCTGGGCCGCCAGGTTCGCCGCCAGCGTGTCGCCCACCCAGGAGGTGGAGCCCGAATGAAAGAGGTGGACGTGGGCGTCGATCAGGCCGGGCACGACGCTGGCGCCGCCCAGGTCCACCACGGTCGCGTCCGCGGGCCAGGCGCGCTCGGTGCTGAAGACGGAGTGGATCTCCTCGCCCACGATCACGATGGCGTGGCCCTCGCGCACGCCGCTGGCGTCCAAGATGCGCGCGTTGCTCAGGATCAAGGCCCCCGCGGGGATGCCGAGCGGCTCGTAGGAGCCCCCGCTGTCGCTGTCCCCGGCGCTGCCGGAGTCCCCGGATCCTGTGTCGGGGGCCTCCGCCTTGTCTGGCGCCACGCCGTCCGTACAGCCCGCCGCAACACCCAGCAGCGCGAGCGCGAGCGAGGCGATCACGTCAACTCGCGGCCGAACGCCTTGTGAGAGCGCCTCCATCTCGTTAGCCTCCCCGCTTCATCAAGGAGTCCTGCTTGGCGTCTGACGACCTGATCGAGATCGAAGGTACCATAAAAGAGGTCTACCCCGGGGGAGCGTTCCTCGTGGCGACCGATGGCGGCCAGGAGGTGCACGCGCACCTCGCTGGAAAGCTGCGTCGCTACCGCATCCGTGTCGTCCTCGGCGACCGCGTGACCGTCGCCGTCAGCCCCTATGACCTGACCCGCGGCCGCATCACCTTCCGCCACAAGTAAGACCGGCGTCGCCAGCGACGGCCCCGGCCTTCGATCTCCCGGTCTACAGGCGAACCAGGTACAGGTACTCCTTGTTCCTGAGGTGGCTCACCTGGCCCACCTTGTCGCCCGTCGGGCTGTAGATCCCGATCTGCGCCCCGACATAGCGCTTGAAGTCCTGCTCCAGCACGGTGACCTCGCCGCGCGCGCCGAGCAGCGCCTCCATCTCATCGCGGCTGATGAAGCCCTCGTTGCTGAACGAGACCAGCAGGTAGCGGGCGCGCGCGGCCGTCACGATCCGCCGCATCGCCTCCAGGATCCTCGGCTTCGAGTTGAACGCGCTGTCCCGCACCTGACAGTCCACGCGCTTGCGGGCGACCCCGTAGAGCTCGGGCTTGTCCCAGCGCACCAGCGACTCCCAGATGTGGTAGTTGCCCAGGTACTTGTGCTGGTTGTAGGGCGGGTCCAGGTAGAAGAGATCCGCCTCGAGCGAGGCCGCGGCCTCCTGCGCCTCGCGCTCGTGCGCCTCGCCCTTGCCGTGGAGCGCGCGCGGCAGCAGCTCGGGCGCGCGCAGGCTCAGGTCGTTGGAGGCCCGCTTCGCCCACTGCTTGAGGTAGGCCATCTGCACGCCCGTCGTCGAGTCCACGCGGTCGGCCGCCTCCATCAACGACACCAGCAACACCGCCTCCAGCTCGGGCGGCAGACCTTTGCGGGCGATGGCCTCGCGGATCGCGTCCACGCGGGCGCCGTTCTTCGGCTGGAAGAAGCGGCTCTGCACGCAGAAGGCGTCGGTGAACCAGCCGGGCTCGCCGGGCAGCGCGTTCAGCTCGGCGACGAGGCTCGAGGCCTGGCTCCGCAGCTCCTCCCGGTCCGCCTGCACGTAGCAGCGCGCCAGCGTGGCGGCGTAGGCGTTGTGATCGTTGGCCAGCACGCGGTAGCCGGCGCCCTTGAGCGCGTGACCGACGCGGCTGGTGCCGCTGAACAGGTCCACGACCGAGCGCACGCCGGACAACCCGCGGACCACCTCGACGATGAGCGGGACCAGGAGGCGCTTGCTGCCGATGTACTTGATCACGGCCTCAGCCCTAACCGGGTCGGAGCCTCCCGCGCGGAGGCGCCGTGCTACCCTGCCGACGCGAGGTGCGATGATGCCCGATGGCCCTGGGTCGGTCCGCGCGCGGGTGTTCGGGGCAGTGGTCTTCGGGGCGTGGGTCGGCCTGTCGACCCTGCCCGGCTGCGGCGAGGACCCGCCGCCCATCGTCGAGGATCTCGGCCTGGTCCTCCCGGAGTTCTCGCCGGAGAGCGCGGCCCTCAGCGCGCCTCCCCGCCGCGAGGGCAACGAGGTGCAGCTCCTGGTCAACGGCGAGGCCTCGCTGGCCGCCCGCCTGAAGCTCATCGCCGAGGCGAAGCGCTCGATCTACCTCCAGGCGCTCATCTTCAAGGCCGACACCTCGGGGCGCGCGATCGCCGACGCCCTGATCGCCCGCAAGCGGCAGGACCCCTCGCTGGACGTGCGCGTCATCGTGGACGCCTACTCGAACATCCAGGACACGGCCGCCCAGCTCATGTACTTCGAGCTGCAGAGCGCGGGCGTGAACGTCGAAGGGTTCGAGGCCTTCTACCTGCACTGGTTCAGCGAGCTGAGCGTGACGGACTGGCTGGCGCACAACATGCGCTACCACGAGAAGTACCTGGTCATCGACGGCGAGCGGGCGGTGGTCGGCGGCATGAACGTGGCCGACGAGTACTTCCGGTGCTCCAAGGACCCCTTCCTGACCTGGCGCGACCAGGACGTGGCGGTGAGCGGCCCGGCGGCGGCGGACGTGTCGGCGGCCTTCCTGGACAACCACGGCTGGTTCAAGGCGGCGAAGGCGCTGAAGCCGGCCCTCTTGAACCCCGACACCTACTGGAGCCAGTGGCAGAAGCGCCACCCGGCCATCGACGCCGTGATGCAGCGGGCGCTGGACGCGCAGCGGGCCCGGCACGCGCGCAAGGCGGGCGTGGACCAGGGCGAGCCCTGCACAGGGACGCCGGTGCCCACGGTCGTCCACGCCGACGTGCCGGTGCGCTTCGTGCGCAACCGCCCGCGGGCGGGGGAGCGCCTGATTCGCGACCTCTACCTGGAGCAGATCGCCGCCGCAGAGCAGAGCGTCCTCATCGAGAACGCCTACTTCGTGCCCTCGGACGCGCTGATGGCGGCGCTCGTCTCCGCAGCGAAGCGCGGGGTCGACGTCCACATCGTCACCAACAGCGACAAGACCAATGACATCCCGATGATCACCGTCGCCGGCCGGGCCCGGTACAAGGCCCTGCTGGACGCCGGCGTCCACGTCTACGAGTGGCATGCCGAGCGCTTCGGCGAGGGCACCATCCACGCCAAGCACGCCGTCTTCGACGACCGCGTGGCCATCATCGGGTCCTACAACCTCGATCCCCGCTCCGAGCGCCTGAACAGCGAGAACGTGGTGCTCCTCGAGCACGCGCCCATCGCCGCCGAGCTCGCCGCCTGGATCCGCGAGCACGACCTGCCGATGGCCGAGGCCATCACGCCCGAGCAGGCGGTGGGCTGGCTGGCCCCTGGAGAGCAGGCGAAGCTGGACGGCAAGGTGCCGCTGTGGAGCGATCCCCGCTTCGATCCGAAGAGCTTCGAGTACCTGCTGGTGCGTGGGCTGGAGGGCAACCTGTAGATCCGCCGCTCAACCCAGAGCGCGCAGGAGCGGCTCCCCCGTCCCGCCCAGCAGACGCCGCACCGTCGTCGCCGTCGCGTAGAGCGGCGCGCCCTCGCCCTCGCCCACGATCTGGTGGCTGAGCACCGCGTCACCGGCTCCCGTCAGGCCCACGGCGCAGGTGCGCACGACGACGCGCTCCCCCGCGACGGCGCCGCGCTTCCAGTCCACCTGCTCCGCCACCGGCACGAGCTGCTGCGGGTCAAGGCCCGCCGCCGCCAGCGCGCGGCAGGTCGCCTCGTCGCAGAAGTCCACGTAGGCCGGGTGGTTGACGTGCCCCAGCGGGTCCATCCAGGTGTGCCAGACCTCGAAGGAGAAGCTCCGCCCGGCGCCCTCGACCCCAGGCAGCGGCGCGAAGGTGGGCAGGCAGAGCTCGGGCTCGCCCCGATCGTGCAGGGTCAACGCGCGGAGCAGCTCGGGGGAGGCGCGCGCGGGCTTGAGCCCGGGGCCGACGTGGACCCAGCGCTGGGTCGTCGCCGCGACCGGGCCGCCCGGCCCGGAGAGCCGGATCTCCCGTCGACTCAAGATGCCGCGGGCGAAGGAGGGCACCCAGGTCTCCGCCTCGAGGGGCTCGCCATAGACGACCTCCCGGTCGTGGCGGACGGTCATGCCGTAGACGACGAAGCCGGTGCCGCTCTCGGTGTAGCGCTCCGGCGGCCAGCCCACGCGAATGGAGGCGATCACGGCCGCCTCTTGAAAGAGCCGCCAGACCTCGGCCGCGCGCCCCACCCCGCGGGGGTTCGCGGCGTGGCGAGGCAGGGTCAAAGGGATTCGTTCGGTGCCCGACATGGCGCGCTGCTTAACCCGCCGCCGTCACGTTAATCCCCCGTCGTGGGCTTCCCCCACGTGCCAGGTGGAGCGCAGCCGTGCAGGTCGAGGTCCTCCCCCAGATCGCCGAGATCGACGCCGCGCGCTGGGACGCCCTGGTGCCGGCCGACGATCCCTTCGCCGAGCATGCCTTCCTCGATCTCCTGGAGCGGAGCGGCAGCGTCTCGGCGGAGAGCGGCTGGGTGCCCTGTCACCTCGTGCTGCGCGACCAGGCGCAGGTCGTCGGCGCCATGCCGCTCTACATCAAGGACAACAGCTACGGCGAGTACATCTTCGACTGGGGGTGGGCCGACGCGGCGATGCGCAACCGCATCCGCTACTACCCGAAGCTCGTGTCCTCCATCCCATTTACGCCTGTGGGTGGATGCCGGCTCCTCCTCGGCGGACCCGCGGTGCCGGGCGATCCCAGGGTTCACGCCCTGGTCTCCGCCGCCCAGGCCATCGGCGAGCAGATCTCCGCGAGCTCGCTCCATGTCCTCTTCTGCACGGAGCCGGAGCGGCAGGCCCTGGCCAGCCTGGGCGCCATCCCGCGCCTCAGCTACCAGTTCCACTGGAGAAACGAGGGCTGGCGGGACTTCGAGCACTGGCTCTCCACGTTCCGCTCCCGCGATCGCAAGAAGGCCCGCGCCGAGCGCCGGCTCCCCGACGGCGTCACCGTGCGCGAGGCGACCGGCGAGACGCTGACCGACCGCGAGATCGAGGCCATCTACGGCTTCTACCAGGACACCGTCGGCCGCAAGGGCGGCTACGACTACCTGCAGGCCGGCTTCTTCACCGGGCTGAACCGGGGCCCCATCGCGCGGCGCGTGCGCTGCTTCATCGCCGAGCAGGGCGAGGAGATCGTCAGCACGTCCCTCTGCTTCCAGAAGGGCAGCGGCCTGTACGGTCGCTACTGGGGCTGCAAGCCCGGCTATGGCGGCCTGCACTTCGAGCTCTGCTACCACGCCCCCATCGCCCGCTGCATCGCCGAGGGCTGGACCCGCTTCGAGGCTGGCGCCCAGGGCATCCACAAGCTCAAGCGCGGGTTGATGCCCAGCCCGACCTTCTCCGCCCACTGGATCACGCACCCCGGCCTGTCCCGCGCCATCGCCGACGCCGTCCGCCGCGAGGCCGAGGGCACCCTGCGCCAGATGGAGGCCCTCGCCGCCCACGGCCCCTTCCGTCGGGACGAGCCATCCTCCCCCCTGCCCGACGAGGTCCAGGAGGTGGGGGGATGAAGGCGGCGGGTTAGACTCTCCGACGCCCAAGCCCCCAGGAGGAGCCGTCGTGGGTCTTCGTGATCAGCTCAAGCGCAAGCTCGCCGAGGCCGTAGGGATGGGCGCGCGCGCGGCCCCGCCTCCCAAGGATGCCGGGTCCCGCCTGCCGGACAAGGTGGACCCGGACGGCTTCGTCGCCGTGGCGGCCTCCTCGGCCATCGCGCCCGGCAAGGCCGGCACCTATCAGGTCGGACCGAACACGGTGGCGGTCTTCCGCGTCGAAGGGGGGCTCTACGCCATCGACAGCGCCTGCGTGCACGAGGACGGGCCGCTGGGCGAGGGCGAGATCACCGGCGCCGTCGTGGCCTGCCCCTACCACCACTGGCGCTTCGACGTGAAGAGCGGCGCCTGCCTGACCGAGCCCAGCCGCAGCGTGGCCTGCTACGCCGTCAAGGAGCAGGGCGGGACCATCTGGGTCGGGCGGCGCACCCGCGAGGGCTCCGGCGAGCGCGGCGGCGAGCACGACGACGGGCTGCAGACCCGCTAGCGAAGCTCAGTCCCAACCGCGCGCGCGGAAGAGGGCGAGGCTGCTGGTGTAGGCGTGCAGGAAGGTCCGCGTGTGAACGGGCCCGATCTCGCCGGCGCAGAAGAATCCGCCCGTGGGCACATCCCCCAGCAGCTCGCGCAGCACGCGGCTGTCGTGATCCGGCACGCCATAGAAGCCGGCGCCCCGCCCCAGGCAGGAGAAGAGCAGCGCGCCCGCCGGCGCCTCGCCGCCCCGATCGCGGATGTAGCGGCCGAGCAGGTCGTGGAGCTCTTCCGACGCCGCGCGCGCGTCGCGGGCGTGGAACTGCACGACCTGACCCGGCCGCAGCGAGGTGCCGACCCCGACCACGCCGCGCTGGCGGTCCATGCCCAGCAGGTTGCGGACCAGGAAGTCCCCGCGCCGCAGGCGCTCCTTCTGCGGGTCGATCCCCACGCCCAGCAGCGGCCCCCGCTGAAAGAGGCCCTTGTCCGCTGGGGTGAGCGCGGCGAAGAAGCGGTCCAGCACCTCGATCGCCGGGGCGCCGTCCAGCTCGGTGAGCATGTGCCGCTCGCACTTCGTCACCGTCATGGGCTCGCCGAGCGCGCGCGCTCCCTGGGCGACGACCGTGTCCAGCACGAGATCGCCCACCAGGCTCGCGCCCACCACGCCCGCCTCGACCAGCTCATCGTCGATCAGGAGCTGGTTGCGCTCCGGAGGGCGCGCGCCGCTGGCCAGCCCGCCCACCTTCGGCGAGGAGGGCCAGGCGAGGTCCAGCGAGGCGATCAGCCGCTCCACGTCACAGGTGAGTGGATCGGGCAGCAGCAGGAAGGAGGGCTGGTGCTCGGGATCGAGGCCCAGGCGCTGCTGCCAGGCCTCGGCGCCGAGGCGCGCGGGATCGAGCTCCGCCGGGCTGAGGTGGAAGACGTTGACCTCCACCCCGGGCAGCAGGGCGCCCACGAGCGAGACCGCCTGGCGCTGCTCCACCTCGACCCCGCCGCCGATGACGGAGCCCGCGGTGCAGCCGAGCAGGGAGGCCTGGGGCATCCGCGCGCTGATCTTGCGGCCGTGCTGACGCACCGCCTCGGGCGTGTACCCGCTCAAGAAGGCCAGCACGAGGTCGGGTGTGCGCCCGCCCAGCGCGACGTACAGGTTGTGGGTAGCCTCGTCGATGGCCGACTCCAGCCCCGACCGCTCCGAGATGACCGATGCCCAGCGCATGAACGGCCTTAACCCCGCGCGCCGCTCAGCGCCTCAGCCAGAGCCCGTTCTGCCACAGCCACATCTGGTCGTAGGTTCCATCGTCCTTGGTGGACACGGCCCGCCGCACGCGCGTCCCCTCCACCTTCCACTGCTCGTCGAGCATGCCGTCCCGATCCAGGTCGAGGGTCAGGCGAGTGACGGCGTTGGCGCCGGGCTCCTGGTAGAGGTTGATGGCCCACTTGCTGTCGGGGAGGACGTCCTGCTGCTCGGGGCCGCTCAGGCGGCGCGGCAGGAGCTCGTTGATGATCTCGGTGTCGCGCGCGCTGGGGCCCGTGACCTCGCTCTGGTTGATGTGGACCTCGGCGCCCGCGGGCGCGCTGAACGGGTCGGTGTGGACCTTGTGGGAGAGGGTGGCCTGCTTGATGGCCAGCCACTCGCCGAGGTCCTCCTGCGCGCGCGCGGCCTCGGTCTCCGGAGGGCGCGTCCGCCAGTAGAGCACCCCGCCGATGATGCCCACGCCCCCGCAGAGCGCGAACAAGAGGATGACACCGCCGATGATCCATGGGAGCTTGGAGCGTTTACCTGTCTCACTCACGGTGGCCTCCCGCCGCGTACGGCTGTACGTGGTGTAGCATGTGCGGGCCCACCCCTCGACCGGGCACTTCAGTCATGCTTCGACGTCTCCCCATCCTCGCCCTCCTTGTCGGAAGCCTCCCCGTCGCGCGCGCGGCGAGCTGCCCGGATCGTGCGACGCTCTCTGAGCTGAACCGCTCCATGCAGAGGGCCGAGGATGCCTATCAGAACCTCGATCTCGACGGCTTCCTGAGCGCGGACGAGGCGCTGCGCTCGGACCTGGTCTGCCTGGGCGAGCCGATGACGAAGGTGGTCGCCGCGCGCATCCACCGCGTCGAGGGCCTGCGCGGCCACCTGGACAACGACCGCCGCGCGGCCTCCCAGAGCTTCGCCGCCGCCCGCTCGCTCGAGCCCGAGTTCAGCTTCCCCGAGGACATGATCCCCGAGGGCTCCCCGGAGCTCGACCTCTACACCGCCATCGATCTCAGCCTGGGCTCCATGCAGAAGGTGGACCCGATGATCGACGGCTACGTGCTGTTCGACGGCAAGGTCGGCGCCGAGCGGCCCACGGACTGGGCGACCGTCGTGCAGGTGATCAACGAGGACGGCGAGATCAACGTCACGACCTACCTGCGCCCCGGTCAGCCCATGCCCTCCTATTATCCGGAGGCGACGGAGCGGGCGGCGGCCCAGACGGTGAGCGCCGGCGCCTCGAAGAGCTTCGAGGACAGCGCGGATGAGGACCCCTTCGCCGAGGATCTCGACGAGGACGGGCCGACGGACTGGGGCAAGCTGGCGACGGGAGAGGAGGATCCGCCCGTGCGCGCGTCGGGCGGCGTCGTCTCCACCACGAAGCCCAGCACCGGCACCAGCGCTCCTAAGACCACGACCGGCACCAGCGCGCCCAAGACCACGACCGGCACCAGCGGGACGCGCACCTCGGCCACGCGCCCGCCGACCTCCTCGAGCACCACCATCCCGCGGACCACCGTGAGCGGCGGCGACGACCTGCCGAACATCAAGAAGGAGCCGACGAAGCGCCCCGTCGGGCTGCTGACCTTCTCCCTGCTCTCGGCCGCGGCCTCCGGGGTCTCCTACGGCGTGGCGATGAGCTCGGCGAACCAGTACCGCGATCCGGCCACCACCTATGAGGAGCTGGACAACCTGCGGGTGCAGTCCAACCTCTGGTCGGGCGTCGCGGCGGGCACGGGCGTGGTGGCGCTGGGCTCTCTCATCGCGGTAGGAGTGTCCTGGTGAACGAAGCGCGCCGCTACCGCGTCCTGGAGACCCTCGGGAAAGGAGGCTTTGGAACCGTCTACCGCGCGGAGCTGCTCGGCGCGGGAGGCTTCGCCAAGCAGGTCGCGCTGAAGATCCTCAACGATGACGGCCAGCGCGAGATCGCCCACCGGCTGCGCGATGAGGCCCGCATCCTCGGCCTGCTCCACCACCGCGCGGTGGTCGGCGTGGACAACCTGGTCCGGCTGGAGCCGGGCTGGGCGGTGGTGATGGAGTATGTGGCGGGGGTCGACGCGACCTCGCTCATCCGCTACGGCCCCGCGCCGGTCCGCGCGATCCTGGAGATCATCGAGGAGGTCGCGGCGGCCCTGCATGCGGCCTATGCCCAGCCCTCCGAGATGACCGGGCGCCCGCTCTACCTGATCCACCGCGACATCAAGCCCTCGAACATCCGCATCACGCCGCGCGGCGAGGTGAAGATCCTCGACTTCGGCGTGGCGCAGGCCAGCTTCAAGACGCGCGAGGCGCGCACCCGGGCGACGCTGTTCGGCTCCTTTCAGTACATGGCGCCGGAGCGCCTGGACGGGATCGACGGCCCGAAGGGCGACATCTACGCGCTCGGGCTGGTCATGGCCCGCCTGCTCACCAGCGCTCGCTTCCCGGAGCCGCCCAAACATCCCCGCCGCCACACGACGTTCACCGAGCTGATCACGGCGCGTGTCCGCGAGGGTCTGGCCGACGCCTCCAGCCAGGTGCCGCCCGAGGCCCAGGAGGCCATCCTCCGGCTGGTCAGCTCGATGGTCGCCTTCGAGCCCACGGATCGGCCGACCTCCCGCGACGTGGAGCGCTTCTGCCGCGAGTGGCGCTCTCCGCTCTCGGGCCCCTGGCTGCGCGACTGGTGCGAGCACGAGGTGCCGAAGATGGCGGCCCGCGTCGCGCCGCCTCAGGTCGATGAGCCACTCTCTGGCTCGATCTTCACCGAGCTGGCCGGAGAGGAGTCGCTGCCGCCGGCCCTGCCGCATGAGGACGAGACCTCCGAGACCGTGGCCATCGGCCCCTGGGAGGTCGCCGCCCTCGATCTGTCGCCCGAAGAGCCGCGCGAGGCGCGCTTCGCCTCGCCCTCGAAGCCGGCGGAGCCCGCCCGTCCGGTGGAGCCCGCCCGTCCGGTGGAGCCCGCCCGTCCGGTGGAGCCCGCGCGCCCGCCCGAACCTTCGGCCGCGGCCATCGGCGACGCAGCCGAGCTCCCCGCGCCGCGACCCGCGCGAGAGGTCGCGCCCGTGCGCATCGAGCAGCGCCGCGGCGGAGGTTTCCCGCCCCTCGCGGACGTGCGCGCCGAGTCTCCACCGGCCGTCGCGCCCGCCCGCGGCATGGTGCTCCCCGAGATCGAGGACGACGAGGGGCCGACCCAGTACCTGCCTGGCGCTCGCCCCACCCGCCCGGCCGCAGAGGCCGCGGAGGCCGCCGCGCCGACGCCGGTCGCGCCGCCCGCGCCGCCCGCGCCGGTCGCGCCGCCCGCGCCGGTCGCGCCGCCAATGCCGGTCGCGCCGCCAATGCCGGTCGCCCCGGTCGAGCCGACGATCCCGCAGATCCCGTCCCCCGGCCTGCCGCCCGCCGCGCTGCTCGGACGGCCCCCCGAGATCGATCTGCCGGTCGAGATCCCGCCTCCTCCGCACCTCCTCGACGCCTTGGACGTGCCCGAGGCGCCCGCGCTGGCCCGCCGGGAGCCGGAGAGCCCGGCCGACGTTCCGACCGCCCTGTTCGGCATGAACCCTGCCCTGCTGCAGGCGGCGCTGGCCCAGGCGGGCCGCTCGCCCGGCATCGTCCCGCCCCACCTGCTCGAGCAGCCCACGGCCGAGGTGCCGACCGTCGCCGTGCCGCGCGCGCAGCTCCAGGACGAGGAGCCCTCGACCATCGAGGTCGGGAAGCTGGATCTGCCGAGCGCCGAGGCCCTGCCCACCGAGCAGATGGGCGCGGGCACGCTGGAGCGGATCTCCAGCCGGAGCGCGGAGAAGAAGCCGGAGCCGGAGCCGGAGCGGCGGCAGGAGCCCGCGCGGACCTCCGGAGGCCCCACGCTGGAGCCCTCGATCTCCGAGGCGCCGCTGCCGGACATCGCGACGGGCGGCGTGGAGATCGGCCCGGCCGGCCTCCCGCCCCGGACCCGCGCGGCGGACGTGCCTCCCTCCCGCACCCGCGGGGAGCCCGCGCCGATCCCGCCCGCAGGCACGATCCGCACGGTGCGACCGGCGGCCCCGCCCCCTGAGACGATCCCGCCGCTCGAGCCCAGGCGCAGCAACGTGGGCCTGGTGGTCGGCGTGGTGACCGTGCTCGCGCTGGGCGCGGCCGCCTTGCTGCTGGCGCCGGGGCTGAAGGGCTCACCGGAGACGCCGGCCACGCCGGTCACCGAGACGGCCCCGACCTCCGCCCCCGTCACGCCGCCGACGACGCCTCCCGCCGCGCCCACGACGACGCCGACCGCGCCCGAGGCCAGCCCGACGGCCGCGCCCACGACCGCGCCCGAGGCCAGCCCGACGGCCGCGCCCACGACCGCCGCGCCCACGACCGCCGCGCCCACGACGAGCACGACCGCTCCGAAGCCGGCCGCGACGGCCGACACCAGCAGCGCCCGCACGTCCAAGGCGGCCACGACGACCCCCACGCCGTATCCACCGCCGCTTCAGGTGGTGCGCACGACCTCCGATCCCGCTGACGCAGCCCCGACCCCGAAGCCCGAGCCGAAGCCCGAGCCGGAGCCCGAGCCGGAGCCCGAGCCGGAGCGGGCGGCCGCTGGCGGCTCCGGGCTGATCCGGGTCACGGGCGAGGCCACGCAGGTCTGGCTGGTCTCGGAGAGCGGCGCGCGCCTCTCGCCAGGGACACTCCCGGCCGGAAACTACAAAATCATGGCTGTCTTCCCCGATATCGGTGAGGTTTCAGCCGGCAAGGTCGAGCTCCTCCCCAACCAGAGCCTGACCCTGAAGTGCGTCGCAGGTTTCAAACGGTGTACACGGTCTTGACCTCCCCCCTTCGTCGCCTCGCCGTGTTCGCCCTGCTCCCGGGGCTCACGGCCTGTCCGCTCATCCTCGAGGGCGAGCACAACGCGCGCGTCGACGCCGATCAGGACGGCTACCTCGCGGTCGGCTACAACGAGGGCGATGACTGCGACGACGCGAACGCTGAGGTAAACCCGGGGAACACCGAGGTTTGTGGAGACGGGCTGGACAACGACTGCAGCGGCGGCTCCAACAACTGTGGGTTGAGCGGCACGCTGAGCATCAACGACGCCGACCACCTCATCGCGCCCAACGAGCGCAGCCAGAAGGTGGGCTACGGCGTGGCCAACGTGGGCGACGTCGATGGAAACGGCTCCGAGGACCTGCTGGTCGGCGCGCCGGGCCTGGATCAGAGCTTCCCGCAGACGGGGGGCGCCTTCCTCTTCCTGGGACCGCCGGGCAACGCCAGGACGCTCAGCATCGATCAGGCCGACCTGAAGGTCTATGGCCACAACGAGGACGAGCAGATCGGCATCATCCTGGCCAGGGGCGGCGATCTGGACGACGACGGCTACGGAGACATGCTGCTGGGCGCGCCCTACCTCAAGAGCGGGAGCGCGGAGAAGGCCGGCGCCTGGTACGCGGTGCTGGGGCCAGGGGGACCGGCCATGTCCACCTCGGCGGCCTACGCCAGCGAGCGCGGCGAGGCGGCCAATGACCGGCTCGGGCTCAGCGTGACCTCCGGCGACATGAACAACAGCGGCGGCCTGGACGTCGCCGCTGGCGCGCCCTTCGTCAACGAGGAGGGCGGAGACAACGGCAATGTCTACGTCCACTACGGGCCGGTCCAGGGCTCTCAGTCCCCCTCGCGCGCGGACGTGACCCTGCTCGGCAAGGAGGGCGATCAGGCCGGCTACGCGGTGCTCTCGCGCGACTTCGACGGGGATGGCATCGACGACCTGCTGGTCGGCGCGCCCGGCTACGACGGGGACGGCGCGGACGCCGGGACCGCCTACATGCTGGCCGGGCCGCTGGCCGGGGACGGGCAGCTCGCCAACATCCACGACGCGCAGCTGACGGGCATCACGGCCGGCGACGCGGCCGGCACGCACCTCGCCTCCGGTGACCTCGACGGCGACGGCTACGAGGACGCGCTGGTCTCCGCGCTGCTGGCGGAGGGCGTCGCCGAGGACGCTGGCGCCGTCTACGTCATGTTCGGCCCGCTTCAGGGCAGCATGACCTCCACCGCGGGCGTCAGCGGCCAGTCCGAGGGTGACAGCGCGGGCAGCTCCGTGGCGGTCGGAGACGCCGACGGCGACGGCACCCAGGATCTGCTGGTCGGCGCCAGCACGCGCGACGTGAGCGCCACGGACTCCGGCGCCTCCTATCTGCTCTATGGGCCGGTGGACGCCAACATCGCGCTGGGTCGGGCGACCGTGAAGATCGCCGGTGCAGCCACCGAGGACTTCATCGGGCTCTCGTTGACCCTGGCCGACTGGGACGAGAACGGCAGCGCCGACATCGTGCTGGGCGCCCTGGGCCAGGATCAGGACGGCTCCGTCAACAACGGCGGCCTGGTCTACATCTTCATGGTGGCCGGGCTCTGAGAGGGTGGGCGTTTTCGCACACCGTCACGGCGCGACGCTGGTCATCGAGGGAGCGCTCAGCGGGGAGGAGGCGCGCGCCCTGGATGACGCGCTTCAGGCCGCGGAGGACGGCGCGCCCTCGGGGCCGCTGCGCCTGGATCTCGATGGTCTCGAGCTGACGGACGGAGTCGCGGTGGCCATCGCCGTGACGGCGATCCGCGGGCTGCTGCTGCGGCGCGGCGCGCTCACGCTGGTCGCGCCGGGCCAGATGCTGGCCCACACCCTCTACCGGGTGGGCGCGCTGGAGGACGGCCGCTTGAAGGTGGAGAACGTCCAGCACGAGGAGCCCACCACGGCGAACTGATCGGCAGACGCCGGGTTATGAGGCCGACATGCCTCCTCTCCGCGCGCTCGTCCTCGCCCTCCTCCTCGCCTGCGCCTCCGACCCGCCCGCGCAGGGCACGCCCGAGGCCGTCTTCCTGGCCTCGGAGGAGTGGACCGGACCCGCGAAGGACTATCCCCAGCCCTCCGCCCAGCCCTCGGCGGAGCAGGCGCCGCTGGCCTGCGCCCCCGCGGACCCGAGGCGCTGCCGCACCGACCAGGACTGCGCCTGCGGGCGCGACCTCGCCAGCGGGGTCTGCGCCTACGGCACCGCCGCCTGCCTCGACCCGCAGACGCCCTGCCCCGATCTCTGCGCGGGTCCGGACGGAGCCCTCGCGCCTCGCTGTCTGGACGGCCAGTGCGCCCAGGGAGCGCGCTGAGGGTCAGGCCTCCGCGGAGCTCGCAGGCACCACGAGCCGCCAGAGCGCGGTCGCCGGGGCGGGGATGCGTCGCCTGCGCTCCACGGCGCCAGGTCCGCCGAGCGCCGGCTGAGCCCGCAGGTCGGGGTCGAAGACGTAGCCGTGACTCGGGGGCAGCTCGCGCAGATCCTCGCGCCAGCCCGGCCAGCGCAAACCCTGGTAGAAGCGGTCCAGATCCGCCTCGAGCATCCAGCGGACGAGCTCGGTGTACCCCACGCCGAGGTCCACCCAGGCCCGCGCCGCGCGGTAGAGCACGCGCCCCTCCTCCCCCTCGAAGGCGCCGGCGTTGACGACGAAGAAGCCGCCGACCACGTCGTGCGCGACGATCAGCGCGCCGGGCAGGGCGGCGGGCTTGCCGGAGAGGCCGTTCCACTCGCGCAGGCCCGGACCCAGGGGCGCGCCGCCCGCGCCGAGCAGGCGGATCCAGCCCCCGTCTACCGAGACCCCCGCCGTGTACAGCGCCATGGCGCCCAGCGTCGTCGTGGCGGAGACCTGGAGCCGGTACAGCGTCGCCTCGCCCCGCTCGCGCGGCGTGGTCCAGATGGAGGCGGGGTTGGGCGCGTCGGCCAGCCACTGGCGCAGGTGCGGCCAGGCTGGGTCGTCCGTGCGCAGCAGCGCGTCGAGCGTGTGGCTCATGGGATCCTCGCGTGTCTCCTCTATCGGAGTGATTGCGGTTTCGGCGTCTCTGCTGTATGGATTTGATGATGAAGTACCTTTCCCGCACGCTCTGGCCCGTCCTCCTCGTCGCCGCCTGCGGCAACGACAGCAAGCTCAACCGCGTCTCCGAGACGGACACCTTCTACCAGGAGGTGACGGACAAGGTGGACATTCTCTGGGTGGTCGACAACAGCCTGTCCATGGGAGACGAGCAGGAGGAGCTGGGGAGCCAGATCAACAGCTTCATCCTCGGGATCGAGGGCACGGATCTGGACTGGCAGATGGGGGTCGTCACCACCGACATGGAGGACTCCGCCCAGAGCGGCAAGCTGCGCGGCGGCCCGCTCATCCTGACGCCCGCCACTGAGAACTACGAGAACAAGTTCTACAAGCTGGTCACGGAGGCGGGACTGGACGGCTCGGACAAGGAGGCGGGCATCGACGCCGCGATCCAGGCGCTCAGCGAGCCGCTGATCTCCACCTACAACACGGGCTTCCTCCGCGAAGAGGCGAAGCTCAGCATCATCTACCTCTCCGACGAGAACGACTGCACCAACCGCGGCGCGATGGCGGGCTCGGACGGCAGCGCCTGCTATGACCGACCCGAGCTGCTCACGAGCATGGCGACGCTGGTGAAGGAGTACGAGGCGCTCAAGGGGGACTCCCGGCTGCTCGTCAGCTCCATCGTCGGCCCGCCGATCAGCGCGGGCTGCGTGGGCGCCGTCCCCGGCCCTCGCTACGAGACCATGGCCAACGCCTTCGGCGGCATCCAGGCCAGCATCTGCGAGGGCGACTTCTCCACGGTCATGACCGAGCTCGGTCTGCAGAGCGCCGGCCTCTACACGAGCTTCCGCCTGTCCTACGCCGCGGTGGTGGGCAGCATCGAGGTCTACGTGGACGACGTCGAGGTCGCCGAGGACACCACGCTGGTCAACGGCTGGAGCTACGACGACACCTACCAGATGTTGTACTTCTACGGGGACGCGATCCCCACCTGGGGGGCGACGATCACGGTCAATTACGAGGTCGCCGGCGCGCGCACCGAGGACACCGCCAGCGGGGGGTGAGCGCGGTCGCTACTCCAGGTAGCCCGCCGCCTTCAGCGCCTCGATGACGTCCTGGGACAGGGCCCCGCCCTGCAGGAAGACGTCCAGCGTCCGCCCCTCGGCCAGGGCGCGCGCGCGCTCCCCCTCGTCTTCAACGGGGAGTGGACTCTGCTCTCCGGGATCCACGTCGAGCGCGTAGGCGCTCAGGCTGCCCTCGGTCCACACCAGCTTGCGCGCGCCCTCCCACAGCGCGGCGTGTCGCGTCGCGCCCACGCGATCGTCGAAGACCGTCCTCCACCAGACCGGCAGCCCGTGCGCGCGCACAGGGCGGCGCGCGCTGGCCAGCGCGCCCTCCAGGAGGAAGTCGTGAACCTCCGTGGCCGAGATCGGGCCCTCGGACAGGGTGGGGGTGCCGGCGCTGTCGTAGATCAGGAGCGGCACGCGCGTCAGCTCCTCCCAGACATAGCAGCCGTGCTCCAGCAGGCCGTGCTCGCCGAGCAGCTCGCCGTGGTCGCTGGTGACCGCCAGGCGCAGCCCGCCGGAGAGCCAGCCCGCCCGCTCCAGCGCCCAGAGGGCCCGGCGCAGCCCCTCGTCGTCGCGGTAGACGCCGTGATCGTAGGCGTCCACCAGCCGGGCACGAAAGTCCTCCGCCTCATCGGCCGACATCTGCCCGTTGACGTAGCGCGCCCAGGGGCCCTCGGGCACGAGCGGCTGCAGCGTGAACGCCAGCCCGGCCGGCAGCCAGGAGAGCAGCGGCGGCGGCGGCGGGCGCGGGTCGTGCGCCTCGTAGAAGTTGAGGAAGAGGAAGAGCGGCCGCTCGGGGTCGAGCTGCGTGAGCGTAGGGACGAGGCCCTGATTCGGCGAGCCGATGCGGGTGAGCTCGAAGCCGCGGTCCAGCCCGACGGCCGCGTTCAAGAGCGGGTTCTCCGAGACCAGCGCCGTCTGGTAGCCGCGCGCCGCCAGCCGCTCCGCGAGGGTCGGGAGCTCCGGGCCCAGCGACTGGGTGAGCCACTGCGCCTCCGCCGCCTCGTCGGTCCGACCGACCGCCTGCACCGGCCCCAGGGGTCGGGCGGCCGCGTGGACCAGCGCGTTGTCCGCCCGGTGCTCGGGCACGGAGACGCCGGTGAAGTAGGAGGCGTGCGAGGGCACCGTCCAGCTCCCCGGCGTCCGGGCCTCACAGCTCGCCTGCGCCCCCTCCGCCACGAGGCGCTCCAGCGTGGGGGTCGTCGGTCGCCCGTAGCCGCAGAGGCTCGTGTGGTCGGCGCGCACCGTGTCGTAGATGACGAAGACGATGGTGGGCTGGGGCGGGCGCGCCTGGAGCTGGCGCAGCAGGACGCCGTCCAGCAGCGGTTGATCCCAGAGGACCAGCAGATCCAGACCCAGGAGCAGCAGGCAGAGGGCCGCCAGACGTCTGTCCCGGGATCGCCAGCCGCGGCCCCGCACGATCACGGCCGCCCTGCGGCTCACGGGAGCTCCAGGGGCAGCAGGGTCGGGCTCACCGGCAGGGGCAGATCGTCCCGCTGCTGGACGGAGGGCTCCGGCAGCCGCGTGACCCGGTCCTGGGTCGGATCGATGGCCATCACGTAGAGATAGAGCGTCCTGCCCGGGTTCTCCGCGCGCAGCGCCGAGATCAGCTGGGGGTGGTACTCGGCGAAGCGGACGGGGCCGGGGGCCGCCATCCAGGCTCCACGGCGCAGCGAGGCGCGCACGTTGAGGCCACCCCCCGTGGTCTCCGGCGTGCTCAGCGCCTCGGGAGGCTCGTCGGCATAGGCGACCAGGAGCAGGGCGTCCTTGTCGGGAAAGCTCCCCTGAATCCTGGCGAAGCGCCCGTCCACACCCCAGTAGCCATCGAGCTCGGGCAGGGCGAGCGAGAGCCGCCACACGGCCGGCAGCAGGAGCAGGAGGGGCAGCAGGCGCAGCCAGGGCGCGCGCAGCACGAGCCTCTCCACCCCCAGCGCCGCGGCGACGATCACGGCCGGCGCGGCGAGGTGGTGGAAGCGTGCGCCATAGCAGAGCCCCGGCACCCAGTACAGGGCGTAGGCGAGGGCGAGCAGGCCCCAGAGGACCAGCGCGCGGCGGGCGAAGCTGGCCACGGACCGCTCTCCCGCGAGCAGGGCCGGCAGCAGCAGCAGCAGCGCCAGCGGGAGCCCCAGCCAGAGCCGCCCCGCGACGCGGAGGTTGGTCCAGAGGCTGGTCAGCGCCTTGTCCAGGTCGTGCCCCACGTCGCCATAGGTGGGGAAGCAGCCGCGATCCGGCCCGAAGCCGAGGCTGTTGCAGCCCGGCGCGTAGCGCCACCAGGCGTCGGCGGTCGGCGGCAGGCCCGCGTCGAAGTAGGCGCTGGCCGGGAAGGTGAGCGCGTCACCGGTCACGCCCTGGTTGTGGGCGGCGAGGAGCAGCCCGGCCACGACCAGCGGCGCGCCCAGCCCGAGCGCCACCCCTCGCCGATCCGCCGCACCGAGCAGCGCGGGCGCCACGACCAGCCCCAGCACCAGCCCGTCCAGGTAGCGGGTGAGGGCCAGCCCTCCCAGCAGCGCCCCCAGCAGGGCCGCCCGCCGCGCCGTCAGCGGCTCGACCAGCGCGCCCAGCGCGCCCAGCGCCAGCAGCCCGCAGAGCACATGGGACATCTGGCTCGCGCCCTGAAGGAGGAGCTGCGGCGAGAGGGCGAGCAGCGGGGCGGCGATCATGGCCGCGCGCGCCCCGCCGAGCCGGCCCGCCAGACGCGCCCCCACCCAGACGGTGGCTCCCTGCAACAGGGGGTTGACCAGCAGCGCCCCACCCGACATCAAGCCCAGGGCGAGGACGAGCGGCCACCCAGGCGGAAAGATGCCATAACGAAGCCCGTCGCGATCCAACAGGAAGTGGTAGCTGTAGGCCGCCGCCGGGCGCGGGATCTCCACCCCCAGCCCGCCCTCCAGGAGCGCGCGCGCCTGCGCCAGGTAGACGATCTCGTCCTGAACGTGGGGCACGCCCTCGAGCGGCACCCGCGCGATCCACAGCGCGACGCCCATGGACAGCGCAGCCCAGAGGGCGATCCAGACGCCAGCGCGCCGCTCGAACATCGCGCGACGATAGCACGCCCCCGCCCTTCCCCGGCCCCCGCCCGCGCCTACCTTCCCGCTTCGGGAGGATCTCCGCCATCGCCACCCCCGCGCCAGAGGCTCTCAACCTGCGCCAGTTCTTTGGCGTCTTCCGGTACAGCCGGGCGGCGGTGGGCCTGGTCTGGTCCACCAGCAAGCCCCTGACCGTCGCGCTCGGGCTGCTCACGCTGGTGGCCGGGCTGCTGCCGGCGGGCGCAGCGTGGATAGGGCGCCACATCGTAGACGCCGTCGTGGCGGGCGCCGCGGTGGTGGCCGCGGGCGGGGCGGTGCAGCCGGGGCCCGTGCTGGGCTGGGTCGCGGCCGAGGGCGGGCTGGTCTCGGTGCTCAGCGCGGCCCAGCGCGGGCTGGGGGTCGCGCAGTCCCTGCTGCGCGTGCAGCTCGGCCAGCGCGTCAACGTGATGATCCTGGAGAAGGCGCTCACGCTGCAGCTCGCGCAGTTCGAGGACGCGGAGTTCTACGACAAGCTCACCCGCGCGCGCCAGGAGGCCTCCAGCCGGCCGCTCAGCCTCGTGCGCGGGACGTTCTCGCTCTTCCAGAACGGCATCTCGCTGGTCAGCTACGCCGCCCTGATGTGGGCGTTCTCGCCCCTGGCGGTCCTGGTGCTGGTGTTGGGCGGGCTCCCCAGCTTCGTGGCCGAGGCGCGCTTCTCCCGCGACGCCTTCCGCCTCTTCCGCTGGCGCAGCCCCGAGACGCGGATGCAGGCCTACCTGGAGATGGTCATCTCCCGCGAGGATCACGCCAAGGAGGTCAAGCTCTACGAGCTCGGCCCCGTGCTGTTGAGGCGCTACCGCGAGATCTTCGGGCGCGTCTACCGGGAGGATCGCGATCTGACCATCCGCCGCGGCCTGTGGGGGGTGCTGCTCGGGCTGGTCAGCACGCTGGCCTTCTACGGGGCCTACGCCTGGGTGGCCTGGGACGCCGTGGCCGGGCAGATCACGCTCGGCGAGATGACGATGTACCTGCTCCTCTTCAAGCAGGGCCAGAGCGCCGTCACCGCCAGCCTCTCCACCATCGGCGGCATGTACGAGGACAACCTCTACCTCTCGAACCTCTACGAGTACCTGGACCAGCCCGTGCCCGAGGAGCGCGGCCGAGCGACCGTGGGTCCGCTGCCCGGCGACGGCGTGCGCTTCGAGGCGGTGACGTTCCGGTATCCGGGCTCCGAGCGGCCAGCGCTGGACGGGATCAGCCTGCACCTGCGGCCGGGCCAGAGCCTCGCCCTGGTGGGCGAGAACGGCGCCGGGAAGACGACCCTCATCAAGCTGCTCACGCGGCTGTACACGCCGCTCAGCGGGCGCATCCTGCTGGACGGCCTCGACCTGGCCGAGTGGGACCCCGACGTGCTGCGGCGCCGCGTCGGCGTGATCTTCCAGGACTTCGTCCGCTACCAGCTCCTGGTGGGCGAGAACGTGGGCGCGGGCGACGTGGACGGCTTCTCCGACGAGGCGCGCTGGCGAGACGCGGCCAGGCAGGGGATGGCGGACGCCTTCATCCAGGATCTCCCGAAGGGCTACGAGACGCAGCTCGGCCGCTGGTTCAAGGACGGGCGCGAGCTCAGCGGCGGCCAGTGGCAGAAGATCGCGCTCTCCCGCGCCTTCATGCGCTCCAAGGCCGATCTGCTCGTGCTCGACGAGCCCACGGCCGCCATGGACGCCGAGGCGGAGGCCACCATCTTCGAGCACGTGCGCGGCCTGGCCAGGGACCGCATGGTTATCCTCATCTCGCACCGCTTCAGCACGGTGCGCATGGCGGACCACATCGTCGTGCTCCGCGATGGGCGCATCGTCGAGCAGGGCGATCACGAGGGTCTGGTCGTCCACGGCGGCGTCTACGCGCGCCTGTTCGCGCTTCAAGCTGCGGGGTACCGATGATGAGATGGTCGCTCCTCCTCTTCCTGGGCGTCTACACCTCTGGCTGCGAAGGAAAAGGTGACGAGGGTCCGGCCGCCGACCCCTCCACCCAGGTCCTGGTCATCGGCGCCGGCGTGGCGGGCCTGACCGCGGCGCGGGTCCTGCAAGACAGCGGCGTGGACGTCACCGTGATCGAGGCGCGCGACCGGCTCGGCGGGCGCACCTGGACCGCCGACGTCGGCGCGGCGCGGGTGGACCTCGGCGGCGCCTGGATTCACGGCACCGAGGACAACCCGGTGGTGGACTTCGCCGACGCCCAGGGCCTCGGCTACACCCGCGACCGCTCGCGCTGGACCAGCCTCTACGACGAGGCCACCGGCCGCGCGCTGGGCGACGCCGACTGGGCGGCGATGGAGGCGGCCTACGACGGCTTCACCGGAGATCTGGACGAGCTGCGCGACGCGCTCGGCGACGAGGCCACCGCCGAGGACGCCCGCGCGCGCTGGGTGGAGGATCAGGGCCTCGACGGCCTCGACGCGCGGCTCGCCAACCACGCCATCGATCTCTGGGTCATCGAGCTCGCCTACGCTGGGCCGATCGACGAGATCGCGCTGAGGTGGATCTGGGAGGACTATGAGCTCGAGGGCGGTGACCACTTTCCGACCGGTGGATACGGCGAGATCGTAGACGCGCTGGCCGACGGACTTCGTGTGGAGCTGGATCATCCGGTCGACGCCGTCCGCGTCACCGACGACGCGGTGGAGGTCGATGCGGCCGGCCAGACCTTCGAGGGCACGCACGTCCTCGTCACCGTGCCCGTAGGCGTGCTGAAGAGCGGCGCCATCACCTTCGAGCCGCCGCTCTCCGACGCGAAGCAGGGCGCGCTCTCCCGCCTCGGCATGGGCGGCCTGGAGAAGGTCGCGCTGGTCTTCGACGAGGCGTGGTGGGAGGGCTGCGCCGAGTTCGTCTCGGCGGACGGCGACGGGGCCTTCCCCGAGCTCTACGACCTGAGCGATCTCACCGGCGCCCCCACGCTGGTGGCCCTCTACGGCGGGCGCTTCTCGCGCGAGGTGCAGGCCACCTGGACGGACGCGGAGCTCGTCGCCGGCGCGCTCGCCGCCGCCGAGCTGGCCTATGGCGTGACCGCGCCGGAGCCCGTCGACACCGCCGTCACGCGCTGGTCCACCGACCCCTACGCCGGCGGCAGCTACACCTTCCTGCCCGTCGGCGCCACGCTGGACGACATCGACACCCTGGCCGAGCCCGAGGGAGAGCGCCTGTTGTTCGCGGGCGAGGGCACCTGGCGCCAGGCGTACGGCAACGTGCACGCCGCGGCCTTCAGCGGCCTGCGCGAGGCCCACCGCCTGGGCGTCGATGCGCCCGAGACCGCGGGGCTCGAGGACTGGTAGGCGCTCAGGCCGCCCGGATCGCCGCGATCGCCGCCGCCCGGTCCTTCGCCCCGAACACGCCCGAGCCGCTCACCAGCACGTGCGCGCCCGCGTCCACGAAGCGGCGCGCGTTGCTGGCCTTGACCCCGCCGTCCACCTCGATGAGCGTGCTCAGGCCGCGCGCGTCGATGGTCTTCCGCAGCCGCTCGATCTTCGGGAACACGCGTTCGATCAACGACTGACCGCCGAAGCCGGGGTTCACGCTCATCACCAGCACCACGTCGGCCAGCTCGAGCACATAGTCCAGCGCCGTCTCGGGCGTGTGCGGGTTCAGCGAGACGCCGGACCTCGCCCCCAGCTCGCGGATGGCGCCGAGCGTGCGATCCAGATGATGGCAGGCCTCGACGTGAACCGTGATCACGTCCGCCCCCGCCTGTCGGAAGTCCGCCAGGTACTTCTCGGGCTCGACGATCATCAGGTGGACGTCCAGCGGCAGCGTCGTCGCCCGCCGCGCGGCCTGCACCACCAGCGGGCCGATCGTGATGTTCGGCACGAAGCGGCCGTCCATCACGTCCACATGGATCCAGTCGGCCGTCGCCACGCTGCCGATCTCGTCGGCGAGGCGACCGAAGTCCGCAGAGAGAATGGAGGGAGCCACCATCGTCACGAGAGCACCTCGCCTGGCTTCAGCCGGAGCCCGTTCATCAGATCCCGACCTTCCTGAACCTTTTTCCCGGGCATCTGCCCGCTCGCGATCTCCAGCACGCCCGCCCCGCAGGCCACGCGCAGCCCCGGGCCCAGGATCTCGCCGGGCGCGCCCGCGACGCCGTCCTCGGCCACGAGCGTCGTGCGCGCCACCTTCAAGGTCTCCCCGCGCAGGGTCGTGAACACGCCGGGCCAGGGCTGGAGCCCGCGCGCCTGGTCGTGCAGCGCCCGCGCTGGCCGCGACCAGTCCAACTGGCCGTGCTCCTTCGTCAGCAGCGGGGCGAAGGTGGCCAGCGCGTCGTCCTGCTTCTCCGGGACGATCTCGTCGAGCCGCGCCAGCGTCTCCAGCAGGAGCTGCGCCCCGAGCGCGGACAGCCGCGACGCCAGCGCGTCCGCCGTCTCGTCCGGCCCGATGGGGATCGCCCGCTTGAGCAGCATGTCGCCCGTGTCCAGGCCCTCGTCCATGCGCATCGTCGTGATGCCGGTCTCGCGCTCGCCCCGCACCACCGCCCACTGGATCGGCGCCGCGCCCCGGTAGCGCGGCAGCAGGCTGGCGTGGACGTTGACGCAGCCCCGCCGAGGCGCCGCCAGCAGGCGCGGGGTCAGGATGCGCCCGTAGGCGATGACCACCGCCACGTCCGCGCCGCAGCCCTCCAGCCACTCCGGGAAGGCCCCCGTCTTGACCGCCCTGGGCTGGCGGACCTCCAAGCCCAGCGCCCGCGCGCGCTGCACGACGGGCGGGCTCACCATCTGGTTGCCGCGGCCGGCCGGCTTGTCCGGCTGGGCGACCACGCCGACAAGCTCGTGCCCGGCCTCCACCAGCGCGTCCAGCGTCGGCACGGCGAAGGCGGGGGTGCCCATGAAGACGACGCGCATCGGACCTCGCGAGCGTGGCCGAGCCCTATAACTCCGCCTCAGCGCCCCGGCTCAGCGCCTTCTTCTTGCGCGTCAGGTAGCGGCTGCGCTTGAGCCGGCTCGAGCGGTCCAGCAGGGTCACGCCCTCGAGGTGATCCAGCTCATGCTGGAGGACCACCGCCGGGAACTCCTCGAACCACGCCTCGTGCACGCCACCCTCGGCGTCCAGCCAGCGCACCCGGATGCGCCGCGCCCGCGACACGTCCTGGTAGTACTCGGGCACCGACAGACAGCTCTCCTCGAACACGATGATGTCCCGGCTCTTCTCGACGATCTCCGGGTTGATCATGTGGTAGACGTTCTTGCCACGGCCAGGGTTGTCCGCCTTGCCGTCATCCGTCAGGTCGGCCACGATCATCCGGCGTCCGTCGCCCACCTGCGGCGCCGCCAGCCCTACACCCGGCGCCGCGAACATCGTCTCAGCCATGTCGGAGAGGAAGGTCTTGATCGCCGGCCCCAGCTCGTCCGAGCGCACCGGGCGCGCCTTCGTGGACAGGACAGGGTGAGGCGCGGTCAGGATCTCCAGGACGGCCATGCGAACCTCCTGCCGTTCAGTGTACCCACGGCAGCGCGCTTCGCCATACCGCGTGGACCGGATTCGGGCTAAGTCTCCCCTCTTCGTTCTCGCGTAGGAAAACCCATGGCCTTCGGAAAGATCCCCCGCTTCAGCCCCAGCTTCTCCCCGAAAGAGGCGTTGATCTCTGCCCGTCACCTGCTGGGCCACGAGGATCACGCCACCTGGGTGAAGCGCTTCGAAGAGACCTTCGCCCGCTATATCGGCGCGAAGTACGCCGTGATGGTTCCCTCGGCCCGCTATGGCTGCTACCTGCTGCTCAAGGCGATGGGCGTGGGACCGGGCGACGAGGTCATCGTCCCCTCCATGACCTACTTCGCCATCCCGGCCATGGTCTCGCTCATCGGCGCGAAGCCGGTCTGGGCCGACATCGGGCTGACCAGCCACGTCATCGACCCGGAGAACTTCCGGGCGGCGATCACGAAGAAGACGAAGGCGGTCATCCCCACCCACCTCTTCGGCACGCCCTGCGACATGGACCCGATCACGAAGATCGCGGCCGAGCACGGCGTGAAGGTCATCGAGGACTGCGCGCAGTCCACCGGCGCCCGCTACAAGGGCCGCCGCGTCGGCAGCATCGGCGACGCCGCCTACTACACGTTTGGCCTGACCAAGAACATCACGACCCTGTCCGGCGCGATGATCACCACCGACGACGAGCGCGTGGCCGCGGAGATCCGCGCCACCATCGACGCGGGAGAGGCGATGGACCCCGCCAAGGCCCGCAAGGAGGCGGTGACCGGTCTCGGCATGTTCGTCGCCACCCACCCGGCCATCTACTGGGCCTCCCTGCACCCGGCCATCGTCATCGGGAACATGCTCGGCAAGGACCCGATCCACGAGCCCTTCGGCGAGGCCGAGGTCGTCTACGACAAGCTGCCCAGCGGCTTCAAGAAGACGAAGCCCCTCTCCGTGAACGCCGCGGTCGGCCTGCACCAGCTCGCCCGCATCGACGAGCTCAACGGCGCCCGCGTGAAGAACGGTCGCGTCCTCGACGAGCGCCTGGCGCACGTCCCCGGGCTCACCGTCCCGACCTACCCGAGCGGCGCCGAGCCCATCTACATGAGCTTCGTCGTCCATCACGCGCGCCGCGACGATCTGGCCAAGGCCCTGCGCAAGCGCGGGGTCGACACCACCGTGGGCTACATGAACGACATGTCCGACCACGAGCTGTTCCCACAGTTCCGTGATCCGAAGCCCAACGCCGCCCGCGCCAAGCAAGAGCTGCTGCACCTGCCGGTTCATCCGAACCTCTCCGAGCGCGACCGCGACCACCTTTGCGAGGCGGTGCGCGAAGCGTGCTTGGAGGTCAAGGCGTCTTAGACTACACTACGAGAACTCCTACCTCCCCGCAGGGAGCTGCCATGCTGTACACGCTCCGGAATTACAGTCGCATCGCCGAGGCCGCGATCACGCGACGTGTGCCGGTCTACGCCCACTTCGGCATCACGCACCGCTGCAACCTGACCTGCAAGATGTGCGGGATCTGGCGCTACGGGAACAAGAAAGAGGAGCTCTCGCTCGACGAGATCAAGGAGATGGCCGCGCGGATGTACCGCATGGGCGTCGTGCAGGTCTCCATCGGCGGCGGGGAGCCCTTCGCCTACGAGGACCTGCCGGAGGCGGCGAAGTGCTTCATCGACGCGGGCCTCAACCTGCGGGTGTTGACCAACGGCGTGGGCGTCACGAAGGAGCGGCTCGACCGCTGCATCGATTATGGCGTCAAAAACTTCTCTATCTCGCTGGATAGCCTCTACCCGGCGCGCTTCGACTACATCTGTGAGTACGAGGGGAGCTGGGACCAGGCCGTCTCGTCGATGACCCACATCGCCAACCGGCTGCACGGCGTCAAGGGCTCGTTGCCCACCATCAACTGCGTGGTGAGCAACCTGAACCTGGAGGAGATCCCCGATCTCATCCGCTTCGCCAAGGAGATCGGCTTCGCGATCAGCCTGCTGCCGGTGGAGCTGCTCGCCGACCCGAAGGACGGCGTGCGCAACTGGGAGGCGCGCTTCATCCGCCATCGCCCGGAGATGGGCCTGAACACGGGGGACTCGGCCGCGGCGGTGCTCGCGCGCGTCGATCACACCTACGACACCGTGATCAAGATGAAGAAGGAGGGCTTCCCCATCCTGAACTCGACCCCGTACCTCGAGGCGAGCCGGATGTACCTGAAGACCGGCCGCTTCCCCGCCGAGGGTTGCGACGCTGGCCGCCTCTACTTCAGCGTGGCGCCGAACGGGCAGTTCACCATCTGCCATCGCACGGCGCAGAACCACGTCTCCATCCTCGATGACGGCTTCGAGGAGTACTTCCAGTCCGCGGCGTATGAGCGCTCCCGCATGCTCGAGGCGGCCTCCTGCGAGGGCTGCATGCGCGCCTGCTGGATCGACACCAGCTCGATGTTCCGCACCATCGAGGGCTTCTTCGAGACGACGAAGCTCACGCTCACGCCGCGCAAGAACAAGCCGGCGAGCTACGAAGAGGCCCGCGGCTGGGCGCGCTACGACGACGTCCCCATCGTCCCCGGCCAGCACGCCGAGGCGAAGTAAGCCGAGAACGCCTGGAGAAGGTAAGGGGCCCGCGGAGGAGCGACCATCACTCCTCCGCGGGCCCTTGATTTTTTGTGGGAGAGGGCTACCCTTCCCGCCGGGGGAGCATGTCCAACGTCCTCGCCGTCTTTCGCCGAGAATTCTGGAGCGCCTTCGACGCGCCGCTCGCCTACATCGCGGTGACGGTGTTCCTGGTGCTCGTCGGCGGATTCTCGCTGTTCTTCCAGGATCTGCTGGCCAGCGGCGTCGCCTCGCTGCGCCCGATGTTCTTCTGGAGCGCCGTCTTCTACCTGCTGCTCATCCCCGCCGTGACCATGCGCCTCTTCGCCGAGGAGCGCCGCACCGGCACGCTGGAGCTGCTGGTCACCCTGCCCATCTCCGAGGGCGAGATCGTGCTGGGCAAGTTCCTCTCCGCCCTCGCCCTGATGGGCGTCGCGCTGGCCCTCACGCTGACCTATCCGCTGACCCTGGCCACCCTCGGTGATCTGGACGGGGGCGCGGTGGCCGGCGGCTACCTGGGCCTCTTTCTGCTCGGCGCCGCGCTCTGCGCCATCGGCACCGCCGCCAGCGCCTACACCAGCAACCAGGTCGTCGCCTTCCTGGTCGCCCTGCTGCTCGGGACGGTGCCGTTCGCCACCGGCTTCGCGCTGGACCGCGTGCCCGCCTCCCTGCTGCCGATCGTGCAGTATCTCTCCTTCGACTACCACTTCAACAACCTCGCCCGCGGCGTGATCGACACGCGCGACATCGTCTTTTACGGCAGCGTCGTCGCCCTCTTCCTCCACCTCGCGGTCTTCGGCCTCGAGCGGCGAAGGCTCTCCTGAGATGGACGCCCGGCAGAACCTCCGCGCCAACTCCGTCCTCCAGCTCGCGCTGGTCGTCGTCATCGTCGTGCTGGTCAACACGCTGGCGTCCCGGCACTTCTTCCGTCTGGACCTGACGGACGAGCGGCTCTACACGCTCGACATCGTCACGCGCAACCTCATGTCGCGGCTGGAGCGCCCGCTGGTCGCCAAGGTCTACTTCACCCGCGGGCTGGAGGCGCCGTACAACAACCACGAGCAGATCCTCGTGGACAAGCTCGACGACCTGCGCGCCTACAGCAAAGGCTGGATGGACGTCCAGGTTCAGGACCCCACCGACCGCCCCGAGATCCAGGAGGAGGCGACCCGCTTCGGGATCTCGCCCATCCCCTACCTGTTCACCAGCGCCTCGCGGCGCGAGCTGAAGCAGGTCTACATGGGCCTCGCCCTGGTCTACGGCGACCGCCAGGAGGTCATCCCCGCCGTCGCGAGCACCGAGGCGCTGGAGTACGAGCTCGCCCGCGCCATCAAGAGCCTGATCTCCACGGAGGAGCCGAAGACCGTGGCCTTCAGCGTCGGCTCGGGGGAGCCCAGCCTGCAGAGCGCCAGCGGGCCGCTGCAGACCCTCGCGGGCCGCATCCGCGAGCGCTACCAGCTCGCCCAGGTGCAGCTCGGCGGCGCCGGTCTCCTGCCCGAGCAGGTCGACACGGTGATCGTCGTCGGCCCCCAGCAGCCGCTCTCGGCGCGCGCCCAGTACCAGATCGACCAGCTCCTGATGCGCGGCGGATCGCTCGCGTTCTTCCTTACGAACCTCAAGCCGGACATGCGGACCATGCGCCCGCAGAACGTGCCGCACGGCCTCGAGCCGCTGCTGGCCCGCTACGGCGTGACGCTGAACCGCGACATCCTCCTGGACCGGCAGCAGAACGGCCGCTTCCCCTTCCCGATCCGCCAGGGTGGTCAGGTGGTGCGGCAGTCGCTGAACTACGCGCTGATGCCGAAGGCGACGATGCTCAACCGGTCCACGGCGCTGACCAAGGGCTCGGACTCGCTGCTCTTCCCCTTCGCCAGCACGCTCGCGCTGACCGACCCGCTGCCCGATGGCGTGAGCGCCGAGGTCATCGCCTCCTCCTCGTCCAGCTCGGGGCGGGTCGGCGGGCTGCGCACCATCGATCCAGCGGCGTTTCAGGCCGTGCTCTCCAGCGAGGAGACCGGCAGCTTCCCCCTCCTCATCACGCTGCAAGGACGCTGGACCTCGGCCTTCGCTGATCAGGCCGCCCCGCCGCCCCCTCCAGGCGCGCCCGAGGATCCCGCGATGTCCCCGGACGATCCCACGACGCGCATGCGCTCCGGCGCCCCGGCGCGGATCGCGGTGGCCGGCTCCGGCGACTTCGTTGGGAACAACCTCCCCTTCATGCTGAACCTCGTGGACTGGCTGGTGCAGGACGAGGAGCTGGTGAACATCCGCGCCAAGGCCGTCGAGCTCCCCGAGCTGGAGACCCCCGAGGCCCAGCGCGCGCTCGGGCTCAAGCTGGTGAACATCCTGGGTGGCGTCGCCGCCCTGCTGGCGCTGGGGGGAGCCCGCTGGCTCTCCCGCCGACCCAAGGGCACGACGGACGCGGGAGGTGGCGCGTGAGGCTCACCGCGAAGTCCCGCGCCCTGGCCATCGTCGCCGCGCTGCTGCTGGCGCTCGTGCTCGTCACCGGCGTCCGCACGTCGGCCGTCTCCGAGGTGCCGCGCATCGAGGCCGTCACCCGCGACGCCGTCACCCGCATCGAGCTCTCCGGCGCCGAGGACAAGCTGGTCCTCCGACCGGAGGCCGGGCGCTGGCGCGTCACCGCCCCCTACCAGGCCGAGGCCGACCAGCAGGCGGTCCAGGCGCTGCTCACGGCCTTCCGCAAGGAGATCCTCATCGACGTCGCCGTAGACCGCGGCAACGAGGACAAGTACGGCCTGGAGCCCGGCAAGGGCCACGTCATCGAGGTCTGGACCACCGAGGAAGACCCGGTCATCTCGTTCACGGTGGGCGACGACACGGCAGGGGGCAGCAGCTATATCCGCCTCTCGGGAGACGACGCCGTCTACCGGGCGCGGGTCGGCGGGCGCGCCCGCTTCGCCCGCAGCCTGAGCGAGTGGCGCAGCCGCTTCGCCGTCGATGTCGCCCCGGAGCGCGTCGTGGGGATGACCTTCCGCGTGGGCGAGGCCGAGCTCGCCCTCACCCGTCCCGCGGCCGAGACCAGCCCTGAGGGCGTCGCCCGAGCGCGCCCCTGGTCGCTGGAGCCCACCCCGCCCTGGACCCTCGACCAGGCCCTCGCCGACGCCTGGGTCAGCCGCCTCGCCCAGCTCCGCGCCGTCGCCATCCTCCCGCCGGACACCGCCATCGGCGCCACGGCGGCCGAGGTCCAGCTCAGCCTGGACGACGGCAGCGCGCGCACGCTGCGCCTCCACCCGCGCGAGGACGGGCCCCTGCTGGCGACGGTGGACGAGACCCCGGAGCGCTACCGCGTCCCTGACGTGCTCCTGCAGCTCCTCCCGAAGACCGCGGACGACCTCCGCGACCGCACCGTGCTTCGGCTGGTGCGCGAGGACATCGACACGCTGCTCCTCGAGGACGCGAAGGGCCAGGTCCTCCTGCGCCAGGACGCCGCCAGCCAGGTCTGGCAGCCCATCCAGCCTTCGAGCCTCACGCTGGACGTCCGCCAGACCCAGATCGCGGCGAACATCCTCGCGCTCCTGCGGGCGGAGACGGTGATCGAGGGCGCCCCGGGGGCAGAGAGCGGGCTTCAGAGCCCCACCCTGACGATCACCATCACGCGGGTGGACGGCACGGTCGCGCGCCTGATGATCGGCGCCCCCACGACGGACGCCCTGGGGCGGGCCGTCTGGTACGCCACGGCTACAGGCAACGCCAACACCTACCTGGTCGCCGACGAGCTGGTGAGCCGGTTGAAGGCTGGCTTCGGGCGTCCCTGAGCGCGCCCCTCCGGGCTGCCGCAGATTTTTTTTGGGCGACATCGAATGCCGGGCGGGTCTGGAGCGTCCGAGACGGTGAACGCGCCGCGCGCCATGGAGCGCACGACGAACGACGGCCCCCCGCTCTCGCGATGTTCCAGGAGCTTCCCATGACCTCCGCGCTGATCCCCCTCGCCGCCTCGTCCCTGCTCGCGCTCTCCGGTGCTCCTGCTGGTCAGGGCGCTTCCAAGGCTGGCCAGCAGGGTCAGGCCGCCCACGCGCCGGCCGCCCAGGCCCCCGCCGCCCGCGGACAGAGCCCCGTGGCCCAGGCCCCTCGCCCCGGCGTCTCCCGTCCCGCCACGCGCAACGGCGGCGAGATGATGACCGCCCGCTCCGGCGCCGCGCCCAGCAGCCACGCCCGCACCGCTCCTGACCGCAGCGGCTCCTCGAGCGCCCAGGCCACCAGCGGCGGCTCGCCTCCTCCGAGCTCGTCTGGCGCCCACGGCGCGCCCCCCCGCAGCAGCTCCTCGAACGCGGTCCAGGCCCACCCCACCCAGGGCGGCCACGCGACCCGCCCGGCTCCCCAGGCCGCCCGGCCGGCGCACCACAGCGCGCACGGCAGCCGCCCCGCCCACGCCCCGGCGCACCGCTACGGCCCCTGGAACCCGACCCCGCACCGCACCTACGTCGTGCGCCACCACCACGTCTCGCCCTGGCACCCCCGCTACTGGACGGCCGGCGTCTTCGTCTACGAGGCGCCCCCTCGCGCGGTGGTCACGCACGGCCGCGCGCCCGCCAGGACGGCCGCCCCGGAGCGCGAGATCGACCGCGAGAGCAGCCTCTCGGTGGGCGTGCGCTCGGGCAGCTACATGTCCGGCTACGAGAACCAGGCGAGCTACGGTGACTTCGGTCTCGGCCTCTCCGCCCGCTACCGCGGCAACGAGGCGCTCGGCCTCGAGGTCTCGTACGGGTACTTCAACGACGACTTCACCAAGGAGTCCGAGCGCGTGACCCAGCCGATCTCGGCCTCGGTGGAGCTGTTCGCCTTCCCCTGGACCGAGGTGAGCCCCTACGTGCTCGGCGGCGTGACCTGGACGAAGCGCACCTACAACGACACCTACACCTACGGCTCGCTCACCGAGACCTTTGAGAAGGACGACGTGCAGTTCGGCCCGCACGGCGGCGTCGGCATCGAGCTGGCGGTGAGCCAGAAGGCCAGCATCAACCTGGAAGGTCGCTACACCCACTTCGTGACCCACGAGACGGGTGAGGACGCGAGCGCCCCCGGCGCGCTTCAGGGCCTGGTCGGCGTCAACCTGTACTTCTGAGCTGTCGCAGCAGCAAGGCCAGCGCCGCGGCGGCCGAGAGACCCTGGACACGGTCTCGGTCGCCCGGCAGCTTGAGCCTGCGCACCTCGGACACGCCGGGGCCCGCCACGGAGACGTAGACCGTCCCGACGGGCTTCTCCGGCGTTCCTCCGCCCGGGCCGGCGACGCCCGTGACGCCGATCCCCCAGGTGGCGCCGGCGCGAGCGCGAATGCCCTCCGCGAGCTGTCGGGCGACCGGCTCGCTGACCGCGCCGTGAGCGGCGAGATCCTCGGGCCTGACCTGGCAGGTGCGGACCTTGGCCTCGTTGCTGTAGACCACGGCGCCCTCGAGCAGATAGCGGCTGGCGCCGGGGACGGCCGCCACCCACTGGGCGATCCGGCCCGCCGTGCAGCTCTCGGCCGTGGCCAGGGTCTGACCCCGCTCCGCCAGCAGGGCGCCCACCACCTCGGAGAGATCGCCGCTGTCCTCGCCGAACACGCCCGCCCCGATGCGCGCGCGCGCGTCGGCCAGCAGCGTCTCCCGCCGGGCGTCGCTGAGCTCAGCGTCGAAGCGCAGCTTGACCTGAACCTCGCCCGTCATCGCGCGATACCCGATGTTCAAGCCCGGCTCCTCGAGCCCGGCGAGGCGCTCGGAGAGCTCGCCCTCAGGCACCCCGGTGGTGCGCAGGATGCTCAGGCGCGGCGGGCGGAGGGCGAAGCGGGCGCGGATCTCGGGCTCGATGGCGGTCTCGAAGAGGGGCCTCATCTCCCGCGGGACGCCGGGCATGAACCAGAGCGAGGCCCCTGGCAGGTCGATCGCGAAGCCCGGCGCGGTCCCCCAGTGGTTCTGCAGGACGCGCGCACCTCGTGGGATCAACGCCTGCTTCTGGGCACCTGGGCCCACGGGGCGCCCCCAGAGCGCGTAGCGGGCCGACACCTGGGCCATCGCGTCCGGGTGCTCCTCCAGGGGCATGTCGAAGGCGAGCGCGGCGGCCTCCGCGGTCCAGTCATCCGTGGTCGGCCCCAGACCGCCCGTGCTGACGATCACCTCGCCCAGGGTGGCGGCCTCGCGGAGGACCGCGACGATCTCGGGCAGCTCGTCCGGGGCGGTGATCTTCCGGCGCACCGGGACCCCGAGCGCCCAGAGGCGCCCCGCCAGCCAGTTGCTGTTGGTGTCTACGGTCTGGCCAATCAGGAGCTCGTCGCCCTGGGCGAGGATCACGGCGCGCGGCATCGGGTCTCCTGCGTGCGTCAGTGGGGTGGATGGGCTAACCGAGCCCACCATGGCGTCCATTCTCGCGCTCGATGTCGGCACCCGACGCATCGGCGTCGCCCGAGCCCCCGCCTCGGGTCCGCGCCTCGCCACGCCCCTCTGCGTCGTCGAGCGCCAGGGCGTGCGCAAGGACGTGGAGCGGCTCGCCGAGCTCTGCAGCAAGCACGACGCGAGCGCGATCGTCGTCGGTCTGCCCTACGATCTCGAGGGGAGCGAGGGCCGGAGCGCGCGGCTGGCCCGCCAGATCGGCGAGGCGCTCACCGAGCGCGCGCGGCTGCCCGTCCACTACCAGGATGAGCGCTTCACCACGGTGGAGGCCACCGCTCGCCTGCACGACGCCGGGCTGAGCCATCGCGCGCAGCGGGCGATCATCGACGCCGCCGCCGCGACGGTCATCCTCCAAGACTGGCTGGACGGCGCGTCGCCCGGCGAGCCACGTTAGACGCCTGGACGGGAGGCGCGGTGTCGGGGATCGCGGGAATCGTCCAGCTCGGCGCGCCTCCGGATCGGGACGCGCTGCGTCCGGTCTCCGACGCGCTCGCGCACCGGGGATCGGCGTGCGAGCAGCTCTTCGAGGATGGGGGCGCGCTGCTCGTCCAGCGCAGCACGTCGGCGAGCGCCACGCTCTCGACGACGGATCGCCTCGCGGCGGCCTTGGATGGGCGCTTGTCGCGGGTGGAGAGCGGGGTGCAGCCGCCCGGCGAGGCGGGCCGCCTGCTCGTGGCCTGGGAGAGCTCCGGCGTGGACGCGATCCCCGAGCTGGAGGGCTCCTTCGCCTTCGCCCTCTGGGAGCGCCAGGCGCAGGTCCTCTGGCTCGGGCGCGACGCGTTCGGGACGCGCCCGCTCTTCTGGACGCGCATGGGGGGAAAGCTCGCCTTCGCCTCGGAGATCGGCGCGCTGCTGAGGCTGCCCTGGGTCGGTCGGGACATCGCCTCCGAACACCTCGCCGAGTACCTCAGCTTTCGGTATGTCCACGCCCCGCGCACGCTGCTGCGGGACGTACACGCCGTGCCCCCGGGCCACGTCCTGCGCGTGGACGCCTCCGGCCCGCGCCTGCGGCGCTGGTACGCGCCCTCCTGGTCGGCCCCGAACGCCGCGGTGCCAGCGGAGCGGTCGACCGCGGGGAAGGTGGACGACGCCCTGCGCCGCGCCGTCGGGCGCCTGAGCTCGGACGGACCGGTCGGCGTGCTGCTGAGCGGCGGGCTGGACTCCTCGAGCATCCTCTTCCACGCCCGCGCCGGCGCGCGGCCGCCGATCGCCTTCACGGTCGCCCTCGGCTCGGATCCGGCCGACGAGTCCCCCTTCGCCGGGCGGGTCGCGCGGGTCCTCGACGTGGAGCACGTGCTGGTCCGGGTGGACGGCGACACGGTGGTCCAGGAGCTCGACCGCGCCTCGGCGCGCATGGGTCAGCCGCTTCCGACCGCCGCGGCGGTGCTGCAGGGTGTGCTCTACCGGGAGGCGGGGCAGCGCGTGCGGGCGCTGCTGAGCGGCGACGGCGGTGACGAGGTGCTGGGCGGGCGCTCCATCGAGCAGATCGCCGGGCGCGTGCGGGCGGCGCAGGCCCTCTCCCGGCTGCCCATCGGCCTTCGCACGCTGGGGCGGGCGGCGGCGCGGCGCTCGGGGCGCGATGACCTGACGACCGGCCCCGAGCACTACGGGCTGCTGCAGCGGCTCGGCGGCTCGAGCGTCTTCGACCACGAGGCGCGCGCGGCCCTGCTCAACGATCCCGGCCTGATCCGCGCCGGCCAGCGACGCTCCCTGCTCGAGCCGCTCTACCGCGAGGTCGACACGGACCCGATCAACGAGGTCCTCCACGTCTGGCAGCGCGGCTGGCTGCCCGAGGACAGCCTGGCGCGCAGCGATCGCGTCGCCTCCCACGCGGGCCTCGAGGTGCGCTACC
>CAZKWG010000002.1:0-40159 GCA_964556105.1 uncultured Enterobacterales bacterium
CCCTCACCCCTTCCGAGCGCGCGTAACCCCCGCCTTCAGGTTCTCGACCCACAGGAAGATCACCGGCACGACCAGCAGCGTCAGGAACGTGGAGCTGATCACGCCACCAATGACGGCGATCGCCATCGGCGCGCGGAACTCGGACCCCACGCCCGTCCCCAGCGCCGTGGGCAACATCCCCAGCGCCATCGCCGCGCTGGTCATCAGGATCGGCCGCAGCCGCCGCGGGCCCGCCTGACGCAGAGCCTCGATCGGCGTGTGCCCGTCACGAATGGCCTGAAGCGCGCCATCGACCAGGAGGATCGCGTTCTTGGTCACCAGCCCCATCAACAGGATCAGCCCGATCAGGCTGCCCATGGAGATGCTGTTCCCCGACAGCCCGAGGCCGAACACCGCGCCGACCAGCGCCAGCGGGATCGACGCCAGCAGCGTGAACGGGTGCACGAAGCTCTCGAACTGGCTGGCCAGCACCATGTAGATGAAGGCGCCCGCCACCAGCACCGCCAGACCCATCGCCGAGATGGTGTCCGCCATGTCCTTGGCCTGGCCATCGACCGTCAGGTAGTAGCCTTCGGGCAGGGGATTCTGCTTCATGTCCTCGTAGAAGGAGTCGACGAGCGTGCCCAGCGCTCCGCCGGCGCGCACCTGTGAGCTGATGGTGACCGAGCGCATGCGGTTGTAGTGCTCGATCGTGCTGGCCCCCGTCTCCATCTCGATGCTGGCGACGTCGCCCAGCGCGACCTGGCCGCGTGGGCTGGGCAGCGGCAGGGCGCCGATGGCCGCGGCGTCCAAGGCGAAGGTCGGCGCGGCGCGCATCCGAATGTCGGCCTCGCTGCCGCCATCGCGCAGCGTGCCGATGATCTCGCCGTCCACCAGCATGCGCGCCGTGGCTCCCGCCAGCGCCGTGGGCACGCCGCGATCGGCGGAGGCGGCGCGATCGATGCGCACGACCAGCTCCGGCCGGCCCGGATCGATGGTCAGGCGGGTGTCGGAGGCGTCGGGCTGGGCCGCGAGCACGTCGCGGACCTTGCGGCCCTCCTTGAGCACGCCCTCCAGCGTGGGGCCCTGCAGGATGAGCATGAGGGGCGGAAAGTCGCCGAGGCCCTCGATGATGGCGGGCTCCGTCAGCGTGGCCTCGGCGCCGGGCACCCCCTCGATGACCTCGCGCACCCGCGCCTTGAGCTCGTTGAGCGACTCGGCGCGCTCGTCCTTGTCCTTGACGCGCACCCGGTACCGGGCGCGGTTCGGCTGGTTCTCGTGCCCGATGATCGTGTAGACGCGCACGACGCCCGGCACCGCGCGGAGCTGCTCCTCCACCGCGAGCGACATGGCGTTGGTGGCCTCCAACGCCATCCCGACCGGAAGGCGGACGTCGGCGAGGATCTCGGAGCGATCCTGGGCCGGCACGAACTCCTTGGGCAGCAGGGCCAGCAGCACGCCGGAGAGGGCGAGCACGCCCAGCACGACCGCCACGGTCATGTTCTGGTGGTTGAGCACGCCATCCAGGATGCGGCGATAGCCGTCGTCCACCCGGTCGAGGAAGGCGCGGACGCGGCGCGTGACCGGGCCGTCCTCCTCGTGGTGGTGGACCTTGGCGAAGCGCGCCGAGAGCATCGGGTCCAGGGTGAAGGCCACGAAGAGCGAGAGCAGCACAGCGACGGCGATGGTGAGGCCGAACTGCTTGAAGAACTGGCCGACGATGCCGGACATGAAGGCGACGGGCACGAAGACCGCCACCAGGCTCAGCGTCGTCGCGAGCACGGCCAGCGCGATCTCCGAGGTCCCGCGGCTGGCGGCGACCTCGGGCGGATCACCGGCCTCCAGCCGGCGGGTGATGCTCTCGCGCACGACCACCGCGTCGTCGATGAGCAGCCCGATGGCGAGGCTCAGCGCCAGCAGCGTCATGGTGTTCAGCGAGAAGCCCAGGGCCTCCATGAAGGCGAAGGTGCCGATGATCGAGGTGGGCAGCGCCAGCGCGCTGATGATGGTGCCGCGGAGGTCCAGCAGGAAGAAGAGGATGACCATCACGGCGATGGCGCCACCAAAGTAGATGGCGATCCAGACCTCGTGGGCGTTGGCCTCAATCTCGATAGACTGGTCGGAGATGATCTCGAAGCTCGCGCCCTGCGCCATCCCTGGCACGACCTCGGCGAGCTTCTGCTGCACCGTCTCGCAGACCTCGATCGTGTTCGCGTCCGAGCGCTTGACCACCTCGATGGCGACGGCCTCGAAGCTGTTGTTTCGGACGAACCGATCGGGCTTCGTGGTGCCGTCGATGACGCTCGCCACGTCGCCCAGGCGCACCTGAACGCCCATCGGCGTCTGAAAGACGACGGCGTTCTTCAGGTCGTCTACGGACGTAAACTGGCCTTCGCTGCGGATGCCGATCGCGTAGTCGCCCTGGCGGTACTCGCCGATGGGCAGGCTCATGTTGTCCGCGCCGAGCCGCTGCGCGAGCTGGCTCACCGGGATGCCGAGGGCCGCCAGCTTGTCCAGATCCAGGTTCACCTGGACCTCGCGGTCCTGACCGCCGAGGATGTTCACGGAGCCGACGCCCGGGACCTGCTCCAGGGCCGGTCGCAGGCGCTCGTCCACCAGGGCGCGGGTGGCGTTGATCCCGCCCGGCGTGCTCACCGCCGCCACGATCACCGGCAGCGCGCCGATGTCGATCTGGCGGATCACCGGGTCCTCGGCGCCGCTGGGCATGTCGCGTCGCGCGCCGTTGACCCGGTCGCGCACCGCGTTCGTCGCCTCGCCGAAGTCGGTGCCCATGTCGAACTTCAGGATCATGAAGGTCGAATTGGTGCGGGTGTATGAGCGGATGTCCGAGAGGCCGGAGATGCCGGCGACGGCGTCCTCCAGCGGCTTGACCACGTCGCGCTCGATGTCCTCCGGCCCTGCGCCCGGGTAGACGGTGAGCACCGAGAGGAAGGGGAACGTGACGGGCGGGTAGAGCTCAGTGCGCAGCCGGCCGATGGAGAGCAGGCCCAGGACCACGAAGACCATGCTGAGCATGGTCGTGAACACCGGCCGCCGGATCGCGACGTCGGAGAGGTTCATTCCACACCCAGCCCGCTCGGCGGATCAGAGAGCACCCGGTCGCTCGCGGTGAGCGCCCCGGTGACGATGGCGCGGTCTCCGTCTTTGCGGATCAGCTCGACGTTCACCTTGACCGGCTGGCTGGGGTCGCCGCCCTCGCGCACGGCGAAGACGACGAACTCCGGCCGGGCGACCACCGCCGTCGCGGGGACCGACCAGGCGCCGGCGTCCTGGCTGGACTGGATGGTGGCGCGGGCGAAGGTGTAGGCGCGCAGGCCCTCCGGCGGCGCGCTGACGACCAGCTCCACGGGGAGGCGGCGGGTCATTGGATCGAGCGCGTCCAGCACGCGCGACACCTTGCCCGGGGCGCTCACGCCGGAGCCGCCGACCACGGTGGCGTCGAGGCCCTCGCGGAGCCAGGTCGCCGACTCGGGCGCCGTGCCCTTGAGCTGAAGGGTGGACAGGTCGGCGACCAGGAACAGCGGCATCCCCGCGCCCACGACCATGCCTGGGTTGTCCGGCGCGTTGGTGACGACCCCGGCGATGGGGCTGATGAGCGTGTGAAAGCCCACGTTGGTCTTGGCCAGCCGCAGCGCCGCGCGCGCCTGCTCCACGCCGGCCCGCCCGGCCTCGATCCCCGCCTTGGCGTCGGCGAACTGCTGCTCGGACATGCCCTTCGCCTCGTAGAGGGCGACCGCGCGGGCGAAGCTGGCCTCTCCCGCCTCGAGCTGGGCCTGGGCGCCCTTGACCGCGGCCTCGGCCTGCGCGAGCTGAGCGCTGGCCATGCTCGTGTCCAGGCGGCCCAGGGCCTGCCCGCGCTCGACCAGCTGGCCGCGGGTGACCAGCAGGGTGGCCAGCCGACCGGGCACGTCGAAGCCGAGCTGCACGGAGGCGACGGGCTCCAGCGAGCCGGTCAGCTCGAGCTCGGGTCGGAACACGGCCGCCTCGACCGGCGCCATGTCCAGGTTCGCGGGGGCGCCTCCCGTGGTCGGCGTCGGCGCCGCGCCATCGCAGGCAAAGAGATTGAGCGCGAGGGGGATCAGCAGGAAGAGCATGGGGGGCGTCCGTACATGACGCCGGACACCCGGCGTCGGGCTCAGGGCTCTATCCTGTTCGGGCGCACCCGGGAGCCCTCGCGCGCACCTCGCAGCAGCGTCTCGTCGGCGCCCAGGGTCGCCGCCTGCGCGCGCGATCGCTCGGCCTCCTCGCGCTGCCCAGCCTGATCCTGGGCGAGCGCGAGCTGGTACCAGACCTCCCAGCGACGGGGGTGTTGTCCGGCGAGGCCGTGGAGCGCGCGCAGCGCCTCGTCAGCGCGCCCGAGCTGCAGCAGGAGGCCGGCGTAGGTGAGCTGCTCCTCCAGCCGCCCGGGGCTCAGCGCGACGACGCGGGCGTAGAGGTCTACGGCCGCCGCGGTCTCCCCGGCGCGGACCAGGGCGCTCCCCACGTTCGCCGCCTCGGCCGCCTCGCGCTCCACCCCAGCGTGTCGTGACCAGGAGAGGGCCGGCCCGCCCGCCATCCCGTCGGGCAGCACCAGCCGGCCGATGAAGGGGTCCGCGCTCAGGAGCAGGCTGAACACCGGCGCCCAGAGCAGGCGTCTGGGCTGCCGGATCCCCAGCGTCAGGCCCGCCGCGGCGAGGGGCAGCAGGCCGGCCCAGGCGGGCAGCCGATAGCGCTCGACCACGCCGAAGGGGGCCAGGGACAGGGCGAGCACCAGGACGATCCCGCCGAGCAAGGTGGCCTCCCGTCGGCGCCCCGACGCCCAGAGCAGCCAGGCGCCCACGACGGCGAGGCCGGGCAGCGCCCAGCTCGGGTCGGGCAGCAGGCCGAGGAGGCGCCTCTCCCGGCGGTGCGCGTCATAGGCGTAGTGGTCGTGCTGGCTCCAGGTGGCCAGCGCGACGTAGAGGCGGCCCGCCGTGCGCTCGGCCGCGCCTCTCCAGTCCTGGGCGATGCGCGCCTCCGCCAGGTGCCGCCAGTGACGATCGGCGGACGCGGGGGAGAGCGGGCGACCGAGCGCCAGCTCTGCCTCGCGCTGGAACCAGGCCGTCATCGCCTCCAGGTTGTTGGGGCAGGGCGGCGGCGTGAGCTGCACGCTGAAGGAGCCTGGCTCGTGCGCCATGTAGAGGTTGGCGCCCAGGTTGGCGCTCACCGCGACCGGGTCGCCGCTGACCGCGACGTTTCGCGCCGTCCCGACCAGCAGCGTGAGCCCCAGCCCCAGACCCAGCAGCCCCGCCAGGCGCAGGCGCTGCGCTCGCGTCCGGAGCGCTCCCTCGGGCCAGGCGACCACCAGGGCGAGCACGGGCGCGAGCAGCAGCTGGTTCGGCCGCAGGTAGCAGGAGAGGCCCAGGGCCAGACCGGCGCCCAGCGCGGCGGCCGGCGTCGCGCGCAGCACCAGCAGGCCGGCCAGGGCGACGAGGGCGAGGGGAGGGGAGACCCCCAGCAGGGTGAGCGCGTGAAACGGGAGGTTGGGAGCCAGGGCTGCCGTGCCACCTGCCAGCAGACCGGCCCAGGGGCCCGCGACGCGCTCGCCCAGCCGCCGGATCAGCTCCACCGCCAGCAGATCGAGGCCCAGCAGGAGCAGCGCCGGCGGCCCCGTCCCCGCGCCTCCCAGCGCGCCGGCCAGCGCGAACAGGAAGCCCAGCCCCGGCGCCACCACCCAGGTCGCGTCCGAGCCGTCCAGGTCTCCGCCCAGCACCCTCCCGGCGAAGGCCATGTGCCAGGCCGGGTCGAGCACCGCCACCCGCGCGCCCAGCCAGGCCCGCCACTCCACCCACAGCCCGATTCGCACCCCCAGCGCGACGAGGAGGAGCAGGGGAGCCAGGAGCCGGGCGGAGGGTGCGCGCACAGGCTCTGGCTATTCCGGCGCCGCGCGGTCGTCCGTCGACCGTCGACGGACCTCCGTCAGGGGCGCCCAAAGCTGGCGTTTGAACGTTGGCACGCCGCTTGCTTCCCCCATCGGCGAACCCGCGTCGCGAACCTGACAGGAGGTCCCATGCAGCCCAGAAGTCGTCTGTTTCAGATTGGTGATCATGAGCCCCGGCGCGCGCAGAAGCGCCCCGCGGCCGCCACGAAGAGCCCGTCGACGGGCGAGAGCCTCTTCGACGAGCTGCGCCGCGACTGTCTGCTGCGCCACGGCGTCGCGCCTCGCCGCGCGATCTGGCCGAGCGATCCCTGGGGTCTCTGACGCGCGGGCCTCGCGGAGCGCAGGCCCTCGCCCGCCCGGTTATCCCCCCGGGCCATGAGCGCCCCCAGCCCCGCGATCGCCGCCGCCCGGACCCGCGTGCGCCTCTCGGCGCTCTACGCGCTCTCCTTCGGATCGTTGGGCGCCATCTTCCCCTATCTGGCCGTGGAGCTGCGCGCGGCGGGGGCGAGCCCCCTGCTGGTCGTGGGCGTCCTCTCGGCCGCCCCGGCCATCCGCCTCGTGGCAGGTCCCGTCTGGGGGATCCTCGCCGACCGCTTTCGGATCGAGGATCGGATCCTCTGGGTGGGGGCCACGGTCGCGCTGCTCGGGTCTGCGCTGCTGGCCGGTGGGCCGGCGCTGGCCTTGCCGGGGGCGATCCTGCTGGCCCTGGGGCGCACCCCCATCGACACGACGCTGGAGGGGATGACCCTGAACGCGCTGGGGCCGGATCCGGTGGCCTACGGGCGCGTGCGGCTGTGGGGATCGCTCGGCTTCCTCGCGGCGGCGCTCTGCGGGGGCTGGATGGAGCGAGGCTCGGGGCTGGGGCCGATGACGCTGGGCGCGGTCCTGGCGGGGCTGATGCTCGTGCTGGCCCTGACCACGCCGCGGCCGGGGCGCTTCGAGCCGGTCCCCATCGGCCCGGCGCTCCGCGCGCTCTGGGGGCAGGTGCAGGTGCGCTGGTTCCTGGTCGTCGCGGCGCTGCATTTCCTCTCGCATGCCGGCGCGACCGCCTTTCTGGCCGTGCACCTGGAGGCGCACGGCGCGCCCGGCTGGGTGACCGGCGTGACCATCTCTGTGGGCGTGGCGGTGGAGATCGTCGTGATGGCCCGCTCGCGCTGGCTCTTCTCGCGGATCGCCCCGAACACGCTGCTGCTCGGCGTCGTCGCGCTGGGCCTCCCTCGCTGGCTGCTCAACGCGGCGTTCACCAGCCCGCTCGAGGTGGTGCTGATCCAGACCCTGCACGGCCTGACCTTCGGCGCGTTCTGGGTGGCGGCGACGGCCTGGCTGGGGGCCCGCGCCGCCCCGGAGATCCGCACCAGCGCGCAGGCCCTGCTGGGCGCGGCGGTGGCGGGCGTGGGGGCGCTGGGCGGCAACCTCCTGGGGGGCTGGCTCATCGAGCGCACGACCACGGACAGGATGTTTCTGGGGATGGCGGCCGTCTCGGCCCTGGCCATCCTCGCCGCGACCCGCGCCTTCCTCCCGGTCAGGACACGTTAGAGGAGAGGGACAGTGATCGCGCGTGCCGCGATCAGGAGGTCGCTGTGGACGAGCTCCAACCGCCGACCCCGCTCCCCGGCGCCGCCGAGGTGACGGGCTATCCACTGTGGGTGGAGCGCTTCGTCCTTCCTTTCGTGCGGGATTCGAGCCTTCTACCGATTCTCATCGCGATCATCGGCCATTTCTCCATCGCGCTCGCTCCACTCCTGCTCTGGGTCTTTCGCGCGCACAACCCGGTCGGCGCGGCGGCCCTGCTGGGCTTCCTCGTCCTGAGCGTGGAGGTCGTTTCGCTCGACCTCAAGGCGGCGCGGCGCCCGGCCGGGCTCTCGGCGGTCCTGTTCAGCACCTGGGCGCTCGCGGGTCTCTTCGCCTGGATCGGGAACCGCTACGGGCTCTTGTAAGCGCGGGGAGCCCAGGGACATGTTCACGGACCTCGACCGGGACCCGCCGCTCCGCGCGCTGCTCGGGCCGACCAACACAGGGAAGACCTGGCGCGCCATCCGGCGCATGCTCGGGCACCGCTCGGGGATGATCGGCCTGCCGCTGAGGCTCCTGGCGCGCGAGGTCTACGATCGCGTCACCAGCGAGGTGGGTGAGGAGGCGGTCGCGCTGATCACCGGCGAAGAGAAGCGCATACCGGCCCGCCCCCGCTACTGGGTCTGCACCACCGAGTCCATGCCCCTGGACCGCCCCGTGGACTTCCTGGCCATCGACGAGGTGCAGCTCATCGGGCACCGCGAGCGCGGCCACACGTTCACCGACCGCGTCCTGCGCGCCCGCGGGTTCCGCGAGACCTGGCTGATGGGCTCGGACACGGCCGAGCCGCTGCTGCGCGCCCTGGCGCCCACGGTGGACGTCGAGCGGCTGACCCGCCTGTCCAGCCTGCGCTGGGGAGGCGTGCGGGCCCTGGAGAAGCTGCCGCCGCGCACCGCGCTGATCGCGTTCTCGACCGAGGAGGTCTACCGGCTGGCCGACGCGCTCCGCCGGCGCCACGGCGGGGCCGCGGTGGTCATGGGCGCGCTCTCGCCCCGGACACGAAACGCCCAGGTCGCGCTCTACCAGTCGGGCGAGGTGCCCTGGCTGGTGGCCACGGACGCGATCGGCATGGGCCTGAACATGGACATCGACCATGTCGCCTTCGCCAGCCTGTCCAAGTGGGACGGCCGCGAGACGCGCGCGCTGACCTGGCCGGAGCTCGCCCAGATCGCCGGGCGGGCGGGGCGCTACAAGCGCGACGGCACCTTCGGCACCCTGGACAGCGTGGGCGAGCTCGCGCCCGAGGGCATCCTGGCCTTGGAGAGCCATCGCTTCCCGCCGCTGAAGACGGCCTTCTGGCGCAACCCCGAGCTGGACTTCTCCTCGCCCGACGCCCTGGTGGCCAGCCTGAAGGTCCCGCCGCCCGCTCGCGTCTTCCGCGGCGCGCCGCGCACCTCTGACCTCGACGCCCTCGAGCAGCTCGCGAAGCACCCCGCGGTGCGCGGGGCGGCCTCCAACCCGGCCCGGGTGGCGCTGCTCTGGGAGATCTGCCGCCTGCCGGACTTCCAGCAGACCTTGACCGCCGATCACGTCGCGCTGCTGCTCTCGCTCTGGCGTCAGCTCACGGGGCCGAAGGAGACCCTGGACAGCGACTGGTTGAACGCCGAGATCGCTCCGCTGGAGCAGACGGACGGCGACCTCGAGACCCTGCTGGTGCGCCTCACCCAGATCCGCACCTGGAACGCCATCGCCTTTCACCCGAGCTGGGTCCAGGATCGCGGCTGGCGGGAGCGCACCCGCGCCATCGAGGATCGCCTCAGCGACGCCCTGCACGAGCGCCTGATGCAGCGCTTCGTCGATCGCCGCACCATGGCCCTGATCGGCGGCGGTCAGACGCCGCGCCCTCAGGTGACGGACGATGGCAGGGTGAGCGCCGCGGGTCAGGCCATCGGCCAGCTCCAGGGGCTGCGCTTCGCCTCCGACCACCCCGCGGATCGCGCCGGCTGGCGGGTGGTGCGCGAGGGGCTCAAGGACGAGATCGCCCGCCGGGTGGAGGCGCTGGTGGCGGCGCCGCACGCGGAGATCACGCTGGGGGGCGACGGCGCGATCTTCTGGGAGGGCGGGCGGCTGGGCCGCTGGGTGGCCGGAGACGCGCTGCCGCTGCCGCAGGTGCGGATGGACGAGCTGCCGCTGATCGGTCCGGGGGCGCGCCAGCGGGTTCACCGTCGCCTCGTGGCCTGGAGCCGGGACGCGGTCGCCCGCCTGCTCGAGCCGCTGCGCGGGCCGGAGCTCGGGCAGCTCGACCGGGCCGGGCGTGGGCTGCTCTTCCTGCTGGAGCAGGGGCTGGGCGCGGTCTGGCGCGAGGACGTCGCGGACAAGGTAGACGCGCTCGGCGCGGGAGAGCGCAAGGCGCTCGGGGCGCTGGGGGTTCGGCTGGGAACGGTGGTCGTCTACAGCGCGCCCCTGCTCGAGCCGGAGGCCGTGCGCCTGCGGGCGCTGCTCTGGGCGGTCTGGCGGGGGCAGGTGCCGATCATCGCCACCGCGGAGGCCTCGTTCCCGCGCGCGGGCGACCCGGACGCGCTCCTGCCCATGGGCTACGCGCGGGTGGGGGCGCGCGCCGTGAGGCTGGATCGCCTGGAGGACGCCCTGGCCCGCCTTCGCGCCGCCGCGCGCGCGGGCCCCTTCGCGCCGCCGCCCGCCCTGACCCGGGTGCTCGGCGTGACGCCCGAGGAGCTGCCGGAGCTGGTCATCGCCCTGGGCTGGCCGCGCCGCGCCGACGGCCTGCACGTCCGCGCCCCGCAGCGCGAGCCCCGTCGCGCCCGGAGGAGCGCGTGAGCACCTCCTCTCTCGGCCTGGAGCTCCTGGGAGAGGATGATCGCGCCCTCTACCTGATCAAGCCCGCGGGCCTGCCCGTGTTCCCTCCCCACGCCGACCCTGCGGGCGACTGCGTCCTGCGCCGCCTGCTGGCCTCGCGGCCCGAGCAGGCCGAGATCCCCTTTCCCCCTGGCTTCGAGGGTGGGATCGCCCACCGTCTGGACAACCCCACCAGCGGGCTGCTCCTGGTCGCCCGCTCCACCCGCGCGCTGACCGAGCTGCGCGCCCTCTTCTCGGAGCGGCGGCTCCGCAAACATTATCTGCTCGTCACGGAGCGTCAGGTCCCCTGGCGCGCGCACCGGGTCCTCACCCCGCTGGCCCACGACGCGCGCCGCCGCGACCGCATGATCGCCCAGCGCGGCGCCAGCACGCCCCACCGCGGGCGCTGGTACGAGGCCGAGACCGAGCTGAGCTGGCAGGGCCGGACCGCGCTCGGGGATCGTTGGGAGGCGGTGATCACCACCGGCGTCATGCACCAGATCCGCGCGCACGCGGCCTCCGTGGGGCCGGCCCTGCGCGGGGATCGCGTCTATGGGGGGGGCGATCCGCTGTGCGCCGCCCAGCTCCCTGGCCTGCCGGTGGGCGTCGGTCTCCTGCTGCACCACGCGCGCCTGGAGGGGCCCGGCCTGCCCGATCTGCGCTGCCCGCCACCCGCGTGGTGGCCGCAGATCCACGCGCGCTGAGCTGGCCATGAGATAGGATGGTCGCGTGTACGAGATCGAGCTGATCGTGGAGGGCGAGGGTGGTCCCCGACTGCGTGTCGGAGGGCGCGTCCTCTTCGTCGGGCGCGGACGCCAGTGCGACCTTGTCCTGCAGGACGAGGCGATCTCCACCCGCCACCTGGCGATCTGGTCGGGAGATGGCCAGCTCTTCGTCGAGGACCTGCGGAGCCGCAACGGGACGCGCATCAACGGCCGCCCGCTGCAGGGGCGCGGCGAGCTGCGCACCGACGACGTCATCGAGCTGGGCGTGAGCGTCCGCCTGCGCGTCCTGGACGTTCCGTCCGAGCGCGCCAGCCTGCCGCAGGAGCACCCGCTGGTGGAGGACATGGCCTCGGGCGCCTGCTTCCCGCTGCGCAAGGAGCGCTTCGTCTTCGGCGGCGAGAGCTCGGCCGACGTCTACATCCCCGGGGCCGCGCGCTCCGCCGCGGTGCTGATCGTCCACGCCGACGGCGAGATCTGGCTGGGCGCCGACGCTGAGGACAGGCTCCTGCAAAAAGATGAAGAATTTCAGGTATCTGGGCGTCGGTTTCGACTCAGCACCCCCGCGCACGACCTCGGCCTCACCCGCGAGCTGGTGACGGTCGGCTACCCCTACGGGCTGTTCGCCTCCCTGGACGGCCCCGCCGGCCCCGTGGCGACCATCACCCACCTGGAGAACAACGTGGCGGTCGAGCTGCGCGCCGAGACCCGCGCCGTGCTGCTCTACCTGCTCGGCCGCAAGCTGCGCGAGGACATCGCCTCCGGCGTCCCCGCGCTGGACCGGGGCTGGCTCTCGGAGTCCGAGGCGGCGCAGGGCATCTGGGGGCGCGGCGGGGTCGCCAACCGCGGGACGGCCTTGAACGTGCTCATCTTCCGCATCCGCAAGGATCTGGAGGCGGGCGGCTTCGACCCCTGGTGCCTGGAGAAGCGCGCCCGCTGCCTGCGCATCCGCGTCGAGCAGGCGGAGATCGGCGGCTCACAGGATCAGAACCCCGATCCCAGGAGCAGGTAGACCGCGCCAGCGTCGCTGTGCGCGCCCGGCGCGCCGATGAACAGGTCGGGGGCGCCGTCGCCGTCTACGTCGCCGCTGCTCAGCGCCGCGCCGGTCTCGTCGGTGCTGCCGTCCCCGCTCAGGGTGAGATCGGGGGCGCTCAACGCGCCGGACAGCCCGCCGCCGAACCAGAGCGCCGCGCCGTTCGCCCCGCCCAACAGGACCTCTCCGATCCCGTCCCCGTCCAGATCGCCCAGGACATGCACGGCGGAGCCGAACCCCGAGTCGCCGCTGAAGGTCGCGTCGGCGCTGGCCAGCGCGGCGGGGGCGGAGGTGAGGGGGCCGAGGACCAGGCGGGCGCGGGAGGCGTCGCCGTCGGCGACGAGCAGGTCGTCCGTGCCATCGCCGTCCACGTCTCCGGCGTGGAGCGCGCCGCCGGTGGTGCCGTCGGCGGAGCCCGTGAACGTGCGCACGGCGCTGCTCTCGCTGAGCGCCCCCGCCCGAAGACAGATCGACCACATAGACGGTCGGCACCGGGCTGGCGCCGAGCACCCCTGGGTTGTAGGCCGAGACGACCAGCTCGCTCACGCCGTCGCCGTCCGCGTCGGCCACGGCCAGCGCCCGGCCGGTCTGGCTCTGCGCCTCCTCGGCCGAGGGCTGGAAGGTCGCGGTCGCGTCGTCGCTCTCCAGCTCTCCGCTGAGCGGCCCGGCGAGGAGATAGGCCATGCCCACGTTGGCGGACTCCAGGCCCAGGCCCAGGGCGACCGCCTCGTAGGGCGCGCCGAGGGCCAGATCCGCGTCCCCGTCGCCGTCCAGGTCGCCCATGACCATCGCCGCGCCGAAGCCCGTGCCGCCCCCCGGTCCGCTCACCACCACCTCGGCGCCGGAGAGCCCGCCGCCTGCGTCCGCCGGGCCGCTCAACAGATAGGCCACCTCGCCCCCGGGCGCGCTCGCGGCGATCTCCGCGTAGCCGTCGCCGTCCAGATCGCCGCCCGAGGCCAGCGCGTACCCGGCGTCGTCACCCTCCGTCGTGCCCTTCCAGGCCACGTTCTCGCCCAGCTCCGAGGACGCCTCGGGGACGTCGAGCACCACGTAGACGCCGCCCTTGCCGTCGTACCGCTCGGTGGCGCCCACGACGAGGTCGGCGCGCCCGTCCCCGTCCAGGTCCTGGCCGCTCAGCAGCGACACACCGGCGCGCTCGCCGTCGGTCTCCCCGTCGAAGATCAGCGGCAGGTCGATGAGCTCCAGCGTGCAGTCGGTCGTGCCGCCGTCGCAGTCGTCGTCGCTGGCGGTCGAGCACACCTCGACCGCGTCCGGGTTGATGTCCTCGTCGGCGTCGTCGCAGTCCTGATCGTCGGCCACGGTCCCCGCGGGTTGCTCGCAGAAGGGCGCGCCCTCGTCGCCCTCGTCGCCGAAGCCGTCGCCGTCCGCGTCGGGGTAATAGAGGGTCAGGCCGCTGGTGTTCAGGGTTGGATCGGCGTCGTCGATCAGCTCGTCGCAGTCGTCGTCCAGGGTGTTGCAGACCTCGTCCGCGTCCGGGGAGACGGCCGCGTCGCCGTCGTCGCAGTCGCCCTCGCAGCCCTTGACGCCGTCGCCGTCATCGTCCAATGCGCCGTTCAACCCGTCGCAGTTGTAGTCGGCGTCCTCGCAGGGCTCCTCGGCGTAGGGGTGAACGGCGGCGTCGGCGTCGTCGCAGTCGCCCGCCTGCGCCACCGTGCCCGCGGGCGCCTCGCAGGCCGTCACGCGGCTCTCCTCGACGCCGAAGCCGTCTTCGTCGGCGTCGGTGTACCAGGCCGTCCCGTCGATGGCCGAGTCATCGGCCTCGCCGTCGCAGTCGTTGTCCACCCCGTCGCAGATCTCGGCGGCGTCCGGGTTCAGGCTGGCGTCGCCGTCGTCGCAGTCCAGGCCGTTGGTGACGCTGCCCGTCGGCTGTGTGCAGGCCACCACCGTCGCGGCCGGGTCGCCGGCGCCGTCCTCGTCGAGATCGGCGTAGAAGATCGTCTCCTCGCTCATGGCGACGTCGTCGATGGCGCCGTCGCAGTCGTCGTCGAGGGCGTTGCACGCCTCGGCGGCGTCGGGGTTCACGCTGGCGTCGCCGTCGTCGCAGTCAGCGCCCCCGAACTGGGCGGCCTCGTGTCCGTCCCCATCCTGGTCGGCCCGCTCGGCGAGCTCCGCTTTGGTGATCCAGCTGCAGCTGGCGCACAGCAGCGGCAGCGCGAACGCGAAGATCGAGCGTTGGAGCCGGTCATGCATGGTGCGCTCCTACCACTGGAGGAGGACGAGCGCGGCCACGCCCGCGCCCACGGCGAGCGCCGCGGAGGAGCCGGAGGCCACGACCAGGCTGTTGGTGCGCGCGCGGCTGGCGACCAGATCCACCCGGTCCCACTCGGGATGATCGGCGTCGAAGTCGCTGGCGGACCCGGCGGCCAGCCCATACAGCGCGCCCGCCGCGATGCCGGCCGCCAGGGAGCCCCCCGCGAGGGCCAGCCGCGCGCGCCGCTGGGGCGCCTCGCCCCCCGTCCTTGCGCGAGCGTCCTGCGGCTCGGCCGCCAGCATCGGGTAGGCGGGCATCGCGTCGCCCGGGAAGAGGTAGGCGCTGGCGACGGGCACGCCGTTGGCGTCCTGGACCTGGACCAGGGTGGGCCAGCGGGTGGGGCGGTCCAGGCTCTCGACGCCGTCGAAGCGCACCGCGCCGTCGCGCGGCCGGGGGACACGCTCAGCGGCGGCGTTGTCCAGCGGAAACTGTCCGTACAGGTCGCGGATCATGTGCCCCTCGGGCACCAGCCAGCTCGGCAGGATGTAGGTGCTGTCCGCCGCGCGGGCGGCGGCGAAGGCCTGCACGGCGCGCGCCTCCTCGCTGGCCACGAACTGGCGCAGACCCTGGAGCCGATGAATACGCGCCACCGCGCCCACGTCCAACACGTCGACCAGGCAGGGGACCGCGTAGCTGGCCTCGTCCATCGCCTCGAGGAAGGTCTCGACCTGAAGCTCGCTGAAGGCCGTCTCCGCGCGCGCGAGCGTCTGCTCGAGCGCCGCGGCGCGGGTGGGCGCCGGGCAGGCTGCCTGCGCGTGGACCACCCGCGGGCCGATGACGAGGAGGAGCACAGACAGGGCTCGCGTCACGGGGACCTCACGGGTGAAGGGGCTGCGTTGCTCTCTACCTGGGCGTCCGCGGCGGGACAGGGGGGCTGTAGCTGCGCTGTCATCGGCACAGCTTCAGGCCGGCCTCACAGCGGATAGTGTAGGTTCGCCCTGCGACGACGTCGAGCGTCAGGACCGAGGTCGGGGTGCCCGGCTCGAAGAAGACGCTGAGCGTGTAGCTGCCGGGGGCGATCCTGCCGGGCCGGTGACGGGCGCCGCTCGCGTCGATCAGCCACGCCTGGCTGACCCCGCTGACCGTGACGTTGTCTCCGCTCGGCTCGGCGGTCGCGCGGGCGGGTGTCGGCGCTGGGGGCGGCGCCGCGGGCGGGGTGGCCTCGGGGCGTGGCTGGGCGGCGGACGGGGCTCGGGCCTGGCTGGCGGAGGGCGCTGACGTCGGGCTCGGCGTCGCGGGCGCGTCGAGCTCCGCCGCCAGGGGCGCCTCTACCTCTGCGGCGGCGGCGCTGGGGACCTCGCGGGGGGCCTCGCGCGCGGACGTGGGCGGGCTGGGGGCCGGATCGGAGGGCGTCGCGTCGCGCAGCATCCAGAGGCTCAGCGCGCCGAGCAGGACCGCCAGCAGGCCCGTCAAGACCAGGGTCCGAGGTCGAGGCGCGCCGCGGAGCTCATGGACGCTCGGGGCCACCTCGACCTCGGACCTGGAAGGTGGCGCGGTCCTCCAGGTCAGGGAGGGCGGCGGCGAAGTGGGCGGCGGCGGCGGCGGCAGGGGCGGCGGCAGCACCTCCGGCGGGTCGATCCGGCTCCCCCCGTGCTCGGGCGTCGGGGTGATCAGCGCCTCGCTCGCGTCGCAGGTCTCCGCCGAGCGCTCGAAGAGCGGGGGCGCGAGGGCGCGGATCAGCGCGAGGTGCGAGGTCTCCCAGATCTCGGAGAGATCGTCGGGCAGGGCGACGAAGCGCCCCTCGGATCTGCCGGTCCAGACGTCCAGGAGCTGCTCGGCGGTGGCGATCCGCTCGCCGTGCTCGGGGCGCAGCGCCCGCTCGATGGCGCGCACCATCCGGTCCGGGGCCGAGGGGACCAGCTCGCGCACCGGGCGCCAGGCGTTGGCGGCGATGGCCCGGTAACAGCCCATCGCGTCCACCTGCGGGAAGGCCATCACGCCGGTCAACATCTCGTAGAGCGTGGCGCCCAGCGCGAAGAGGTCGGCGCGCGCGTCCACGCTGGAGGCGTCGCTGAACTGCTCCGGCGCCATGTAGGCGGGCGTCCCCATCATCACGCCGTGCGAGGTCATGCGCGGGCCGGCGGGGAGCTCGTCCGAGGTGACGCAGACGCGCGCCAGCCCGAAGTCGCTGATCCGCGGCTGCGCGGCGCGCCCTTGAACGGAGACGAGGATGTTCGCCGGCTTCAGGTCCCGGTGAATGAGGCCGGCGCCGTGCGCGTGGGCCAGCGCCTGCATGAGCGCGCGGGCGAGCGCGTCGGCCTGCATCAGGCTCGGGTGGTAGTGGCGCAGCAGGCTCTCCAGGCTCGGGCCGTCCACCAGCTCCATCACCAGGGCCGGGGAGCCGCCGACGCGGAACACGTCCACCACCGAGACGATGTTCTCGTGCTTGAGCATCGACTGGATGCGGCCCTCCTGGATCGCCCGCTGCATCACCCCCGGAGAATTGCGAGTGATCAGCTTCAACGCCCGCTGCAGGCCGAGCTCGAGGTGCCGGACGCGGTAGACCTCGGCCAGGGCTCCGCGGCCGAGAAGACCCTCGACACGGTATCGATCTACGATTTCTCCGCTTTGAAGGGGCATGATTGGATTCCATGCCGATTCTATGATCCTAATCCTGTTAAGTCAATCGGAGAGCTGTGCGTTGCAGCGGCGCTGTAACTGCGGAGAAACCGGTCGGGCGATCCACCTGAGGTAAATCTTCAGGGAGAACGACCACCTCGGAGCGCTGGGACCTGGAGGTGAACATGTCGCGACTCCTCCTGCATTCCTGGAGCGCTTTGTTGGAGGCGCTGACGCAGGGGCTGTTCCGACCGGGGCGGCCCTGGCACACGCTCCTCGCCGCGTATCTGATGGCCTCGGCCGTCGGCCTGGTGTCGCTGTTGCTGCCACGATCGGCGCAGTTCGACGCTTCCCTCGTGATCTTCGTCATCCTCACCGGGCCGGTGCTCAGCGTATGGATCGCCTGGCGCAGGGATCGCCTCAGCGGCGTCGAGCAGACCTCGCTGCTCGTCTACGCCACGGCGGCGGTCACCGCGGTCGACCTGCTCTCGGGCAGCGCGGCCAGCCCCTTCGTCAGCCTTCAGATCTGGCCGGTGCTGACGGCGGCGCTGCTCCTCCCACGCGGCGCGCTGTTTCTCGTCACGGCGCTGGCGGTCGGGGGAGCGTTCCTCTCCATCGGGCTGGGCGATCGTTCGGGGGACGGGCTGATCCGCGTGCTCGTGCTGAGCGTCACGCTGATCGTCACGGCCCTGGCGACGCGCCGGGGGGTGCGACAGGTGCGCACGCTGCTCGCGCAGCTCGAGGCGCAGACGCGCACGGACGCGCTGACCGGGCTGCTGAACCGGCGGGCCTTCGATGAGCAGCTCACGCAGGAGGTGGGGCTGGCGGCGCGCGGGGACACGATGTTCTCCCTGGCCATCCTGGATGTCGATACCTTCAAGGCGGTGAACGACGCGGGCGGTCACGCCGCGGGAGACGCCACCCTGCGGAGCGTGGCGGAGGCCCTCCGCGGCCGGCTGCGCGCGACGGACGAGGTGTTCCGCGTCGGCGGGGACGAGTTCGCCGTCCTGCTGCGGGGCTGTGACGCCGAGGCCGCCGTCCTGGTGCTTCAGGACGCCGTCTACCCGCTGCGCAAGAGGGCGGCGCCCTTGACCCTCAGCGGGGGGATAGCGGGCTGCCCGGAGAGCGGCTGTGACGAGCGCACCCTGATGTCTGCCGCGGACAGCGCGCTCTACGCGGCGAAGCAGGCCGGGCGGGATCGCCTGCGCGTCGCGCCGCCGCACGCCCGGACGCTCCGGGCGGGACAGGGGCGCTGATCGGGGGGCTGCACGGGGGCCGAGCGCTGCAGCGATGCGATCCACGGTCGCTTCCGCTACACTGACCAGCGCCGTGCCGGTACGCCGATGGAGACCCATGCGCGCCTCGCTCTTCCTCTTCGTCCTCCTGGGTCTGCCGGCGTGCGAGTCGCGCGTGGACGGCGTCCCCGCGGTGATGGTCTCCGGTCCCACCAACGAGGCGCGGCTGGACGCGGCCCTCGCCCGCGCGCCCTCCATCCGGCTCAGCGTGGCGGCGGCGAAGCAGCTCGAGGAGGGCGGCGCCATCCTGGCGGACGCGCCCGCGGCGGTGCTCGGGCTGTCCAAAGACGCCACCATCAAGCCTCTCTTCGAGCAGCCCGAGGTGCGCGCGGCCCTGCTCGCCCGCGACGAGGGCGCCGCCGCGAAGGCCGTGCTGGCGACGGGGGCGAAGATCGTGGTCGTCCACCGCGCGATCACGCCCAGCCTCGACCGCGGGCGCACCGTGCTCAGCCGGCTGTACAACCACGACCAGCTCAGCCTGTTCTCGCTGGTGCGCGTCACGGACGGGCTGCTCGTCTACCGCGTGCTCGACCGCCCGCTGGGCTTCCCGCCCAACCTCGCCCAGCTCTGCCTGCAGTACCTGCGCTATCGCCTCCAGGGCGGCCCGCTGGTCGAGCTGCCGCAGGTGCAGAGCGAGAACGGGCGCTGGGTGTTCATGGCGACCCTGCGTCAGGCCAGCGGCGGGCGCGAGCAGGCCATCGCCTTCGCCCAGGACGGCTCGCTCCAGGCCGCCCTCGAGGAGCTGGCCATCGATCTGGAGCGCCAGCACCGGCGCGAGGTGGAGCTGTGGGGCTTCCCGAAGCTGCAGGAGGCGATGGCCGACCTGAGCCTGGAGATCCAGCGCGTCGTCGAGCGCGCTGTCGTCGAGCCCCGCGACGAGGCCACCCTGGAGGACCTCCTGGAGATGGGCATCGACGGCGCCTTCGTGATGACGAAGGACCAGAAGGAGCGCGGCTATCTGCCCGGCTCGGTCGCCTACACCCGCGCCATCGTCACCGCCGACAACTTCCTGCGCCAGACGGCCGAGCAGGGCGGCATGTCGGAGCGCCGGCCCTGGCGCGACCCCGACGCCCTCCTGGAGATCCTGCGCACCCTGCACTACCGCGAGGGGAAGGACGGCCAGATCCAGGGGCTGTACCGCGGCGTGCCGCCCGTCGCGCTCAGCGACGTGACCCTGAGCTCCGTGCGGGCGTCCATCCTCGCCTCCGGAGACTGGTATTTGAAAAACCTGTATCCGGACGGGCGCGTCACCTACAAGGTCTGGCCCGCGGAGAACCGGTACTCCGACGAGTACAACCACGTCCGCCACACCCTGGCCACCTGGAACCTGGTCCAGGCCTGGCGCCTCGATCCCCGCCCCGAGTACCTGGAGGGAGCGAAGCGCGCGCTGGACTGGACCAACCAGAGCCGCAAGGACGAGGGCGACCGCGCCGTCTACGAGTACGGCGGCAACCGCAAGCTGGGCAGCGCAGTCGTCGGGCTGCTGGGCATCATCGATCTGGCCGAGGCCACCGGCGACCCCCAGTGGGACGATCTCATGGCGCGCCTGGGCCGCTTCACCATGGCCATGCAGCTGGAGAGCGGCACCTTCAACGGCTACGACGTCCCCGTCGGCCACCCCTACTATGGCCAGCAGAACGACATCGTCCCCGGCGAGGCCGCGCTGGCGCTGATCCGCCTGGCCGAGCACACCGACGACGACCAGTGGATCGCCGGCCTGCCGAAATTCTGGGCGTACTACAAGCCCTGGTTTCGGTCGCGGGCGGCGAAGCGCGACCCGAACGTGGCCTGGCCGGCGCTGCAGTACGACAACGCGACCCGCCTGGAGCTGGTGCAGTTCGGCCCCTGGACGGTCATGGCCGCCAACGCCTGGCACCGCCGCACCGGGGACCTGGACGCCGCGCGCTTCGGGCTGGAGGTCGCGCGCTGGATGATCGAGAGCTACCAGTGGGACGAGGAGCGGGCGCCCTACCCCGATTATATCGGTGGATACTACAAGCTCGCCGGCGAGCTGCCCGCCATGCAGGCCTTCTGCTACGCCGAGGGCACCGCCGCCGCCTACCAGCTCGCGCTGCGCATGGATCCGGAGAGCGCGCCCTTCTTCGAGCGCAAGACGCGCGAGGCCATCCGCTTCGCCCTGAACATGCAGTACGGCGAGGGCAGCATCTACCCCTTCACCCGCGGCGACGAGGTCAAGGGCGGGATCCGCTACGCCTTGAACGAGACCAAGGTGCGCATCGACTACGTGTATCACGCGCAGTCGGCCTTGTTCCAGTGGTATGAGGCGGCGGTGAACGACCCGGCGCTGCCCGCCGCGCTCAGGGGAGCGAGCCCGCCCGCCCCGCCGTCCGCGCCCGCCTCCTCCCTCCTGGAGACCCCGAGCGCAGCTCCGGCCGTGGCCCCCGCGCCGTCCTCGCCCGGCGTCGCCCCCATCGGCGCCCGCCACGGCACCGCGGGGACGGCGCCGAAGCCCGACGAGGAGCGCGAGGGCGAGGTGGGCGAGTAGGGGCTCCCGCGCGGGGGGCGAGCGGGATATCCGCTCTCTCCCGACCCTTCCGCGCAGGAGCGCTCCCATGTCCGAGGCCCGCTGCTGGCTCGTGAAGACCGAGCCCGAGAGCTACTCCATCGACGATCTGGCCCGCCAGGGCAGCACCGCCTGGGAGGGCGTGCGCAATTATCAGGCTCGAAACTCGATGCGCGACGACATGAAGCTGGGCGACCCCGTGCTGGTCTACCACTCCAACGCCACGCCGCCGGGCGTGGTCGGGCTGGCGAAGGTCGCCCGCGAGGCCTACCCGGACAGCACCGCCTTCGACCCCCGCTCGAAGTACTTCGACGAGAAGTCGGACCCTGCCAACCCGCGCTGGGTGCTGGTCGATCTCGCCTTCGTGGAGAAATTCCCCCGCGTCGTCGCCTTGGACGAGCTGAAGAGCGACCCCAGCCTGCTCGGGATGGAGGTCACCCGCAAGGGCTCGCGCCTCAGCGTCACCCCGGTCTCCGCGGCGCACTTCGCCCGCGTGCTCGCGCTCGCCCGCGGCTGACCCGAGCGGGCGCACGGCGCCTCCGTGATCCCGTGACGGAGATCCCGTCACGGCCTGGGTCTCCTGGGGAGAGATCCGCGTAGACGGCCGATCCTGCTCCTGGCACAGGTCTTGCTTTCCCGTGAGTCACCTCACGGAGAAAGAACGATGGTCCTGCCGCTGTACCTCCTCACCGCCCACGCCGCCCTGGCCGCCGACGCCGCTGGCGACAAGCCGCTTACCCTCGGGCTGAGCTTTCAGCCCCGCCTCACGGCGACCTTGAACGGCGACCCGGACAGCACCGACGCCGACGCCGTCAGCGACGCCGGCCTGCGCGTCCGCCGCATGCTGGTCACGGCGAGCGGGACGATGGCCGAGCGCGTCGACTACCGCTTCCGCATCGACGCCGCCCGCGCGTTCACCTTCAACGACCTGGACGGCAAGAGCCAGCAGGCGACGAGGCCCCTGCTGGACGACGCGCAGCTCGTGCTGAAGCTGGCCGACCCGCTGAAGATCTCGGCGGGCCAGTGGAAGGTGCCGTTCACCGCCTCGCGGATGATGAGCGACACGACCCTGCTCTTCCCCGACCGGCCCCTGCCGCTGGACGGAGCGAAGTACGGCGACCTCAAGCTGACGGGCTTCGACTGGTCGCGCGACGCGGGCTTGGCGCTGCTGGGCGATCTTGGCGAGAAGCGGCTGGAGTACGCCCTGGGCGCGTTCGGCGGGGACGGTCAGAACGTCTGGCCCACCACCGACGAGGCGCCGCTGTGGGTCGCGCGCCTCGCCCTGGCGCCGCTGGGGGAGCTCAAGTACGACGAGGTCGATTTTGTGCGAGGCGCGCCGAAGCTGGCCGTTGGGCTGGGCGCCACGCTGGAGCGCACCCCTCTCTACGACGAGGCCGAGGCGCTGAGCGGTCATGTCTCCGACCTGCGCGCCAGCGCCGACCTGCGCTTCGCCGTCGCGGGGCTCTCGCTGAACGCCGAGGCGATCTACGGGCAGCTCGGGGCCGAGGGCGCCGATCCGACCCGCAGCCTGGGGGCCTACGGGCAGCTCGGCTACTTCCTCCCGGTCGGCCTGGCGCCCGGCCTGCGCTGGGCTCGTCTGGATCCCTCCCTGGACGCCGAGGATGACGGCCTCACCCACCTGGAGGCCGTGCTGAACGCCTACCTGCCCGACCCGGCGAAGGAGGGCGCCACGCTCGGCCACAAGGCGCAGCTCCAGCTCGCCTGGACCACGGCCCTTCAGGACGGGCTCGACCGCCCGCTCTACCACCAGGTCCAGCTCGCGACGGCCGTCGGGTTCTGACCGAATCCGTGATCCCGTCACGGAAAATCCGTGTTCCCGGGTGATCCTGCGCCACACGCCAGGAAGAACCTCAGGTTCTGCCGTGCCATGCCCTGGCACGCATCTTGCTTACTATGCCGCGGCCCCTGCCGCAAAGGACCCTCCATGCTGCGATTCCTGCTCCCCCTCTTCATCGGCTGCGGCGCGTCCCCGGACGAGCCGGCTGCGCCCGCGACCGCTTCGACCCCCGCCGCGGTCACCCGCACCCTGACCCTCGCCGCCTACACGACGCCGCGCGAGGCGTACGGCAAGGCGATCCTGCCGGCCTTCGCGCGCCACTGGAAGGAGAAGACCGGCGAGGACGTGACCTTCGAGGAGTCCTACCAGGGCTCCGGTGCCCAGGCGCGCGCCGTCAAGGAGGGCTTCGAGGCCGACGTCGTCGCCCTCTCGCTCGACCCGGACGTGGACGTGCTGGCGAAGGCGGGCCTGATCACCCACGACTGGCGGGCGGCGGGCGCGGGCGGGATGGTCACCCAGTCCATCGCCGTCATCGCCGTGCGACCGGGCAACCCGAAGAAGATCCTGGACTGGCCGGACCTGGCGCGGGCGGACGTGGACGTGCTCACGCCCAACGTGCGCACCAGCGGCGGCGCGATGTGGAACGTCCTGGCGCTCTGGGGGGCCGCCACACGCGGCTTCGCTGGGAACAAAGCGGGGGATGGCGCGGGGGCCGAGAAGCTGCTGGGCGGCGTCCTCGCGCGGGTCAGCGTCATGGACAAGGGCGCCCGCGAGAGCATCGTGAACTTCGAGAAGGGCGTCGGCGACGCGGCGATCACCTACGAGAACGAGGTGCTGGTGGCGAAGCAGGAGGGCCAGGCCATGGACTACGTGGTCCCGCCGTCCACCATCCTCATCGAGAACCCCATCGCCGTCGTGGACGTCTACGCGAAAAAGAAGGGCAACGAGGCGCTGGCGAAGGCCTTCGTGGACTTCTGCCAGGGCCCCGAGGCGCAGAAGGCGTACGCCGAGTACGGCCTGCGCCCGGTTGACCCCGCCTTCGTCCCGGCCACCCTGCCGAAGCCCACCGATCTGTTCACCATCCGCGACCTGGGCGGCTGGGATACCGTCAAGACGGACGTCTTCGGCGCGGGCGGCGCCTACGACCGCGCGGCGGGCGACGCGGGCGCACCGCGGTGAGGGGATCCTGGCTGCTCCGCGGGGCCGTCGCGGCCTGGATCGGGCTCCTCGTGGGCCTGCCGGCCGTCGTGCTCGTCCTGCGCGGGCTCGAGGGCGGCGTGGACGGGCTGGTCGCCGTCTTCGCCTCGAGCACGGCGCGGGCGGCCCTCTCGCTCTCCTTGTGGACGGCGCCGCTGGCGGCGCTGGTCAACGGGGTGGCGGGCACGGCGATCGCCTGGGCGCTGGTGCGCTGGGATCTCCCCGGTCGGCGCGCCCTGGCGGCGCTGGTCGACCTGCCGCTGGCCATCCCGACCCTGGTGGCGGGCATCCTGCTGGTCGCCCTCTTCGGCCCGCAGACGGCGCTGGGCGGCTGGTTCATCGCCCAGGGTTGGCCCATCGCCTTCGCGAAGCCGGGCATCGTGCTGGCCCTGCTCTTCGTGACCCTGCCCTTCGTCGTGCGCGCGGTGGAGCCGGTGCTCGAGGAGCTGGACCCGGCCGAGGAGGAGGCCGCCTGGACCCTCGGCGCGGGCCGCGGGATCACCTTCCTGCGCGTGCTCCTGCCGCCCGTGCTGCCGGCCGTCGCCGCGGGGATGGTCCAGACCTTCGCCCGCTCGGTGGCCGAGTTCGGCTCGCTGGCGGCGGTCTCTGGGAACATCCCGCAGCGCACCCTGGTCATGCCGGTGTGGATCCTCGGCGAGGTGGAGGCGGGCAACGTCTCCGGCGCCGCCGCGGCCAGCGTGATCCTGCTGGCCCTCGCCCTGGTCCTGCAGCCCCTCTCCGCCGGGCTCGCCCGCCGCGCGGGAGCCGGCCGTGGGTAGCCGCCGACGCAGCCCGGATCGCCTCAGCCGCGCCGTGCTCGCGCTCATCGGGCTGTACATCGGCCTGCTGCTGCTGGTCCCGCTGGGCGCGCTCGCGCTGGAGGTGCTGCGCAACCTCGGCGAGGTGGTCAGCGAGCTCTCCCGCGAAGAGGCGCTGAACGCGCTCGGGCTCTCGGCCGCGGTGGCGGCGGCCTGCGTCCTGCTGAACGGCGTCTTCGGGGTGGCGGGCGCCATCGTCCTCACCCGTCACCGCTTCCTCGGGCGGCGGCTGCTGGACGCGCTCGTCGATCTGCCGCTGGCCCTCTCGCCCGTCATGACCGGCCTGGCCTTCCTCCTGCTCTTCGGTCGCAGCGGGATCCTCCGCCCTGTATTGGACGCTGTACAGTTCAAGGTGGCCTTCGCCTGGCCGGGCGTGCTGCTGGCCACGCTCTTCGTGACCCTGCCGTTCACGCTGCGCGAGGTGGCGCTGGTGCTGGCCGAGCTGGGCGACAGCGAGGAGCAGGCCGCCGCGACCCTCGGCGCCTCGCCGTGGCAGACCTTCTGGCTGGTCACCCTGCCGAACATCCGCGGCGGCCTCGTGCTGGGCACCACGCTGACCCTGGCGCGCGCGCTCGGCGAGTTCGGCGCCGTGCTCGTCCTCGGCGGGTCGGTGGCCAACGACACCCAGACCGCCACCACCTTCATCCACGCCGCCGTCGAGGAGCGTCAGGAGCCCGCCGCCTTCGGCATGGCCCTCATCCTGGCCGCCGCCGCGGTGGCCCTGCTCTACGTCCTCTCGTCCCGCCGGAGCCCCTCATGAGCATTCGCGTCTCCCAGCTCGTGAAGTCCTTCGGCGCGGTGCGCGTCGTAGACGACGTCAGCTTCGAGGTCGGCGCCGGAGAGCTGGTCGCCCTGCTCGGACCCTCCGGTGGCGGAAAGAGCACGATCCTGCGCGTGATCGCCGGGCTGGAGACGGCGGACGCGGGCGAGGTCTGGCTGGACGGCCGCCGCGTGGACGGCCTCGTGGCCCGCGAGCGCGGGGTGGGCTTCGTCTTTCAGCACTACGCCCTCTTCCGCCACATGACCGTGAGCCAGAACATCGCGTTCGGGCTGGCCGTTCAGGGCGTCGGCAAGGCGGCGCAGCGCGAGCGCGTCGAGGCGCTGCTGGAGACCATGGGCCTGCGCGGCCTGGGCGATCGGTACCCCTCCCAGCTCTCCGGCGGTCAACGTCAGCGCGTCGCCCTGGCCCGCGCCCTGGCGCCCAGGCCCGCCCTGCTGCTCCTCGATGAGCCGTTCGGCGCCGTGGACGCCAAGGTGCGCGAGGAGCTGCGGCGCTGGCTGCGCAAGCTGCACGACGAGGTCCACACCACCTCCATCTTCGTCACCCACGATCAGGAGGAGGCCTTCGCCATCGCCGACCGCGTGATGATCATCCAGTCCGGTCGGCTGGAGCAGGCCGGGCCGCCGGCGGAGATCCTCGATCATCCGGCCACCGAGTTCGTCGCGCGCTTCGTGGGTGAGGTCAACGTCCTGGACGGCCTGGTCCGCGAGGGCCGCGCCTGGGTGGGCCCGCTGGCGGTGCCGGTGGAGGGCTTCGTCGATGGCCGTCGCGTGCGCGTCGTCGTGCGCGCCTACGACTTCCGCTTCTGGAAGGATCCGCTGGGCGTCGCCACGGTGGAGCGCCTGCTGCCGCTCGGCGACCGGGTGCGCGTCGAGGCGCGGCTCGACCAGGGGGAGCCCCTCTTCGCGCAGTTCCCGCGCCGGTCCTCGCTGCTGGACGGCGTCGCCCCCGGCGTGCGCGTCGGCGTGGAGGTCGCCCACGCGCGCGTCTGGCCGGCGCAATAGGGGGAGGATGTGAATTCGCCTGCCGTCATCCCGCCCGAGCTGCTCACCGAGGTGTGGCGCGAGGTCTGCCGCCACCTGGACATCGAGGAGTCCGCCCGCGGCCTGCTCACCCTGCTGCGCCCCCACCTGCGGCTCGAGCACCTGATCGTCCGCCGCTGGGACGCCGAGCGCCTGCGCCTGGACACCGTGGCCTCGGCCGGCGGCGGCGCCTGGATGGACGGGCTGGGTGCGCGCAGCGACCTGAGCGGCCCGCGGCGGGACGAGCTGCTGCGCTGGGCCGCCGCGGGGAGCTCCAGCGCCTGGCGCGGGCGCGAGCAGGACACCCTGGCGCGCGCGCTGGTGCCGGAGGGTGTCCCCGGTCCAATCACCGTCGGGCCCCTGCTGGAGGGCGGCGTCCTGGTCGGCGTGCTTGTGGTCGGCCTGGGCGGCCAGGACGGACCTCGACGGACCGACGCCCTGCTGGAGCCCTTCGCCGCCGCGCTGGCCAACGATCACCGCCTGCACGAGCTGAGCCGCCTGCGCGAGGCCGCCGAGCAGGATCGGGCCGCCCTGCTCTCCCGCCTGGCGCGCCAGGACGTCTCTGACGCCATCGTCGGCGCCGAGGCCGGGCTGGCCTCCGTCATGGCGCGGGTCGATCAGGTCGCCCCCACCGACGCGCCCGTGCTCATCCTCGGCGAGACCGGCTCCGGCAAGGAGGTGGTCGCCCGCGCCGTCCACGCCCGCTCGCGCCGCGCCTCGGGGCCCTTTCTGCGCGTCAACTGCGGGGCGATCCCGCCCGAGCTCATCGACAGCGAGCTGTTCGGGCACGAGCGGGGCAGCTTCACCGGCGCGGTCAACCTGCGCAAAGGCTGGTTCGAGCGCGCCGACGGCGGCACCCTCTTCCTGGACGAGGTGGGCGAGCTGCCCGCCGCCGCCCAGGTGCGCCTGCTGCGCGTGCTGCAGGACGGCAGCTTTCAGCGCGTCGGCGGCCAGAGCTCGCACACGGTGGACGTGCGCATCGTCGCCGCCACCCACCGCGACGTCACCACCATGGTCCAGCAGGGGCAGTTCCGCCAGGACCTGTGGTATCGCATCAGCGTGTTTCCGGTCACGCTCCCCACGCTGCGGCAGCGTCGGGGCGACATCCCCGCGCTCACCCGCCACTTCTCGGCGCGGGCCGGTGAGCGTCTCTTCGGGCGCGCCCTACAACCCACGGTGGAGGACATCGCGCTGCTCCAGGGCTACGACTGGCCCGGGAACGTGCGCGAGCTGGCCTCGGTCATCGAGCGCGCCGCCATCCTCGGCGGCGGCCGCACCCTGGACGTGAGCACCGCGCTGGGACCAGGGGTCAGCCTCGGGCCGGCCAGCCGGGGCCCCGACGAGCGGGAGCAGATCCTGGACGCCTTGAAGAAGACGCGCGGGCGCATCGAGGGCCCCTTCGGCGCGGCGAAGCTGCTCGGCGTCAACCCCCACACCCTGCGCTCGAGGATGCGGCGCCTCGCCGTGGAGTGGTCGGAGTTCCGCAAGGGCGAGGGCTGAGGTCGCGGCCGGCGCCCGCGGGCCAGGATAGGGCGCCACTGTGACGAGGCTCCTCTCCATCCTCCTGGCCGGCGGGCTCGGCAGCGTCGCGCGCTACCTGGTCACGACCGGGCTGGCGGCGACCCTGGGGCCGGCGCTCCCCTACGGCACCTTCGCCGTGAACCTGCTCGGCTCGGGGCTGATGGGGCTGCTCTTTGCGCTCGTGGGCGCGGCGCCGGCGAACGGCCCCACCCTGGCGCTGGTGCTGGGCACGGGCTTCCTCGGCGGGTTCACGACGTTCTCGGCGTTCAGCCTGGACACCTTCCGGCTGGTGCAGGAGGGGTCGGCGGGGACGGCCTTCGCCTACGCGGCGGCGACGCTGGCCGGCTGCCTGGGGGCGACGGCGCTCGGGTTCATGCTCGGGCAGCGGATCGTTGCGGGCTAGATTAACTAGCCTGCATCTTCGCCCGCCAGCTCCTCCTCCTCGCGCGTGCCGCTGCGCTCATGGCACCAGGCGCAGCTCGTCTGCCCGCACTCCGGGCGCGGCTGGCGGCGGACCAGCATGACGGGGACCTGGGCGTGGCGGGCCACCTCCTCGGCGACGCTGCCCAGCACGGCGCGGGCGACGCCGGTGCGGCCGTGGGTGCCCATGAGGATGAGGTCCGCCTGAAGCGCCTCCGCCTCGCGCTGGATGGTGGGGGCGACGGGGCCGGCGTGGACGACCAGCTGGGGGTCGGTGGCGCCGTGGGCGCGGGCGATCTCGGCGAAGGGGCGCATGCGCTCCAGCGCGCCGTGCTCGGCCCAGGCCCGCGCGCTCATCGACTGGCCCTCGTGCTGCACGATGGCGCTGGCGCTCAGGCCCTCGGGCAGCTCGGCGACGTGCAGGAGGGTGACGCGCGCCCCGGTCTGGCGAGCCAGCTCCCCGGCGCCGCCCGCGACCTGGAGCGAGCAGGTGGAGAAGTCCACAGGGACGAGGATGTGATGGATCTCCATGGCGGACTCCTGAGGTTCAAGGGTTGGTTCTGGCCGCGCGACGCGCCTCGACCAGGTGGTGAAGCCCCATGCCGCCCAGCATGGCGCCGACGAAGATCAAGGTCGGGGTGGCGCCCGAGACGGCGGCGGTGATCGCCGGCCCCGGGCAGTAGCCGCCCAGCCCCCAGCCCGCGCCGAAGAGGACCGCGCCGCCCAGCAGGCGGCCATCGACGTCCTTGCGCGTGGGCAGGGCCCAGTGGTCCGCCATCAGCGGCGCGCGCAGGCGGGGCACCAGCCGGTAGGCCAGGAAGTGGACGGCGATGGCGCCCACCATGACGAAGGCCAGCGAGGGATCCCAGAGGCTGTCCACGGTCAGGAAGCCCAGCACCTTGTCGGGGCGGGTCATGCCCGAGACCACCAGCCCCAGGCCAAAGATCGTGCCCGCGAGCAGAGAGACGAGGTTCGAGCGGCTCAAGACGCACCTCCACCGAAGAGGGAGACCAGGGTCGCGACCAGGAAGCCGACGCCCATGAAGGTGATCACGCTGGCCAGCGAGCGCGGGCTGAGGCGGGAGAGCCCGCAGACCCCGTGGCCGCTGGTGCAGCCGTTGCCGAGGCGCGTGCCGTAGCCGACCAGCAGCCCGGCGATGACCAGCTGCGCGGTGGAGCGGTCGGTCACCACGGCGAGGCTCTGGGGCGCCAGCAGGCTCGCGCCGAGGCCGGCCAGCAGCAGCCCGGCGATGAAGGCGCCCCGCCAGCCCAGGTCGCCGGGCTTCGGGGTCAGCAGGCCGCCGACGATGCCGCTGATCCCGGCCACCCGACCCTGGACCAGGAGCATCACCGAGGCGGAGAGGCCGATCAGGGCGCCGCCGAGGGCCGCGGGGATGGGAGAGAAGTCTGGGGACATGTGCCGCTCCATCCGTGAGGTTCGGGGGAGAATCAGGCTTGCTGATAGAGGACGAAGGCCGCCATCATCAGGACGAAGGTGGCGAAGCCGCGCCGCAGGGCGGCGGGCGGGATCTTGTTGGCCAGGGCGCCGCCGAGGACCGAGCCGAGGACCGCGGCGGTGGAGATCATCGCTGCCAGCTGCAGGTCTACCTCGACGTGCCCCATGTGTCCGGCGAAGCCGGCGAAGCTCTTCATGGCGATGACCAGCAGCGAGGTCCCGATGGCCAGCGTCATGGGCAGTCCGCCCAGCAGCGCCAGGGCGGCGACCACCAGGAAGCCGCCGCCCGCGCCGACCAGGCCGGTGACCACGCCCACCACGAGGCCGTCCACGACGATCTTCCAGGGCTTCATCCCCTGCGTCGCCTCCGCCGTCGGCTCCTTGCGCCCGCGGAACATGGCCAGCGAGGTGGCGATCATCATCAGCGCGAAGAGCACCATCAGGACGTTGGCGGGGACGAGCGCGGCGAGCTTGCCGCCGCCGAAGGCGCCGACCATGCCGGCCGCGCCGAAGATGAGCCCGATCCGCCAGGAGACGTTCCCGGCCCGCGCGTGCTGGGCCAGCCCGGCCAGCGAGGTCACGCCGACCACCAGCAGGGAGGTGGCGATGGCCGTCTTGGGCTCCATCCCGAGCGCGTAGACCAGGATGGGGGTGGTGAGGATCGAGCCGCCGCCGCCGAGCAGGCCGAGCGCGACGCCGATGAGGACTGAGAGCACCAGGGCCAGCGGGAGCATGGGACCTCCGTGGGGCGGGGAGCGCCCACGGTGACCACATTTGCAAGACCCGTGCCAATCTTAGAATGGCCGCGTTCAACCATCGGATGTGGCGAAAGCTCCCCCCCCGAGCGGGTCGAGGAGCGCTCCAGGCGTGCCGATATGAGGCGACACGTCGCGACGTCTTGCGACGCCAGGCCGCGCTCAGCCCGTCAGCCAGCTCAGCAGCTCGGGCAGGGCCAGGGCCAGGGTCGCGTCGTCCATCGTCTCCAGCGCGAAGCCCACCGTGATCACCCGCCGCGCGTGGATCACCGCCGCCGCGCCGCCCGTGTCGTAGGACCAGATGGTCTCCTCCCCCGAGAGCACGTCCGGGTAGTCCTCTTCGTAGGTCACGCCGAAGGTGTAGGCGCCCGCGACCACGCTGCCGGCGTCGTCGGAGACGTAGGCGGCGTGCAGGTTCTCGGCGAGCCAGGTCGGGTCGGTGGCGTAGCCCAGCTCGGCGCCGCTGATGATCAGCTTCCCGCCGGCCGCGAGGTGGGCGGCGATCAGGCTCCGCTCGGTCGCGTCCAGGGTGGTGTCCGCGCTCGACTCGTCGCCGAGCAGCCAGATCACGCCCGCGTAGTCGCTGAGCAGGACGTCGCCGCGGATGACCGCCGACGACCACGTCTCCTATGAGGACCGCGTCCTGTTCCCGTACCTTCGCGGCCAGCTCCCGGCGCTCGCGCCGACTCCACCCCCAGTTGCAGGCGAGGGGGCAGACGGGGTCGGTGACCGCGACGCAGAGACCTGGCTCAGCCCAAACCGGTCTGGAGGACCTAAACCTCCATTTCCACTCGATCTTTCTGGACGGATGCTACGCGCGCGATCCACAGGGCAGACCGCGATTCCGGCCCGTGACGCCGCACACGTCCGACGTGGAGAAGCTGCTGGTGGAGATCGCCATCGCCTGCGAGGACTGGCTGTCGAAGTCCGGCTTCGCCCCGGTCTGGAGGACCCGACGACGACGTGTCGGATCTGGACGACGATGGCCTGGGCCTGTTCCAGGCCGCGGCGGCGGCCGGGTACTCGGCGGTGCGGGGCGTGCCGACCCCTGTGGCACGGCGGGTGCAGGTGATCCGGGGAAAAGAGCTGGAGAGGGAGAGCTGTACCACCTCGCGTTCGACATCGCAGAGATAGAGCACGGTAACATCAACGTCGAGCCCGAAGCGGAGGGGTGGATGCACCTCGTCGTCGAGGGAGATCTGAGCTCTGGCCACCTGGAGGGTTCGGCGTCTACGGATATCATCTCCTACTTCACTCAGGAGCCGACCGGTGAACGAGCAGAGATCATCGCGCAGGCCTTCAACAAGCTCCCTTTCACTCACTGAAACCACACCCTGTTCCCACAGCTCGCTGGCCCTGCCGCGCGGGCTGCTCCTCGCCCTGACCTTCGTCCTGGGGTGCGCCGAGGACCCGACCGTGTGTGACTGGGTCGAAGGGGAGTTCTGCTATCAGTGTAACGATGGCGCCGTCACCTGCACCTACGACGGCGTCTCGGTGACGACCGAGGCCTGCGACGGCTGCCAGACCCGACTCGCGCTCTTCGACGAGCTGTGCGCGATGGGCCGAACCGAGAGCCGCGCGGAGGTCGATGCGTCGATGGTGTGTGAGCCCGCCGACACGGGCGCGGAGTAGCCGGCCCCGCCCTACTCCTCCGCCCCGAACTCCGGGTAGCAGATCGCCACGCTCCCGCTGACCACCCAGAACCGGAACCCCGCCTCACCGCCGCCGCGGTGGGTCATGCGAACGTCCAGCGGGTAGACGCCGGACCGGATGGAGACCGTCTGGTTCTCCGGGGCGAAGGTCTCCGTGGCCTCCACGCTGGCGATCACCTGGTCGTCCAGCAGCACCCAGCCGTCCGTGGTCGCGCCCAGCGCCAGCACCACGTCCCCGCTGGACAGCGCCCGCAGCCAGGCCGTCCAGCGCACCGAGAAATAGCCCGGGTTCTCCGCCAGATCCTCGTCCACCGGCCACCAGTTCTCGCCGAACACCAGGCTCGTGTCGTAGCGCTGGAAGGCCAGGTCCCCGGCCTCCCACAGCGGCGCTGTCAGCGGGTCGAGGTCCGACAGCTCCAGGCCCTGTTCCGCCTCGGCGCCAGGCGCGTTCACGCCACGCGGGCGGTCCCGCACCGCGAGCGCCTCGCCGTTCAAAAAGCCGAACCGACGAGAGCTCGCGCGCCGCGACCTCGGACGCTGGGCGACACGTCGCAAAAGGGTGCGACGTGTCGCGACGTCAGGCCGCGCTCAGCCCGTCAGCCAGCTCAGCAGCTCGGGCAGGGCCAGGGCCAGGGTCGCGTCGTCCATCGTCTCCAGCGCGAAGCCCACCGTGATCACCCGCCGCGCGTGGATCACCGCCGCCGCGCCGCCCGTGTCGTAGGACCAGATGGTCTCCTCCCCCGAGAGCACGTCCGGGTAGTCCTCTTCGTAGGTCACGCCGAAGGTGTAGGCGCCCGCGACCACGCTGCCGGCGTCGTCGGAGACGTAGGCGGCGTGCAGGTTCTCGGCGAGCCAGGTCGGGTCGGTGGCGTAGCCCAGCTCGGCGCCGCTGATGATCAGCTTCCCGCCGGCCGCGAGGTGGGCGGCGATCAGGCTCCGCTCGGTCGCGTCCAGGGTGGTGTCCGCGCTCGACTCGTCGCCGAGCAGCCAGATCACGCCCGCGTAGTCGCTGAGCAGCACGTCGCCGCGGATGACCGCCTCGTTGCTGGCCACGGAGAAGGGCTGCCCCAGCCCGACGCCGACGCGCGCGGCGAAGTCGTGGGTCGGGCTGCGATAGCTGCCGTCCAGCACGCGGTCGAAGCCGTCCACGACGAGCCAGCTGCTGCCCGTGCCGCCGTAGACATCGGAGGGCGCCGAGGTCCCGAGCTCGGGCGAGAGCTGCCGCACGCGGATCCAGGGCCGCGCCTCGACCGTGCCCGCGCTGACGCCCGCCCCCGCCGCGTCGTCCACCTGCGTCAGCGAGGCCCAGGTCACGCCGTCGGTGGAGCCCTCCACGAGGATGGTGGGCGAGGACGGGGCGCGGTCGTTCCGCCAGGTCACGGTGGCCTGAGCGCCGTCCGAGACCACCGAGAGCAGCTCCGGCGGCGCGAAAGGTGAGCGTGGGAGCCCGCTCTGGGCCAGCCAGCGGGCGTAGGCCCGGCTCTCGTACAGGCAGCCGGAGTGGGTGGACGAGGAGGGGCCGATGCTCAGGTCGCTGGTCGCCAGGCTGTCATCGTCGAAGCTCGCGCTGACGGTGTAGCCCTCGGCGGCGAGATCGGCGGCGAGGTCCTGGTTGTCGTCGTCCGTGCCGCCCGTGCTCGTGTAGACCGAGCGCAGGAGCCCGCCGCCGCGGACATAGTCCTTGTAGGTCCCCGCCTTGGCGTAGAGGGCGTCGAAGAGGTGGACGCCTTGGATCTCCGCGCCTCGATCGTCGAGGATCGCCGCGGTGCACAGGTAGCCGCCGGAGTGCGCGCTGATCACCTGCGCTCCCGCCTGTGGGCGCAGCACGAGCCCGTCGCGGTAGAGCACCGACAGGGCGTCGCGGATCAGCGTGGCGTGGGCGCCGGGCTCCATCAGGCGGCCAAAGTCGCCGCTCGCCGCCTCCACCGGGCCCTGCGGGACGACGAGGATCGCGTCCCGCCCCGAGAGGGCGTGCTGCTCGACGAGGAGCTGCGCGCTCACCACCTCTGAGAGGGTCGCGTTGTGGCCGTGGATGTGGGTCACCACGCCCACCTCGCCCTGGTCGGAGAGCCCCTCGGGCACGAAGATCAGCACGCTCCCGTCGGTATAGGGCGCGTCCTCGTAGGGGAAGGGCGCGGAGGGCAGGGTGACGACGGTGCGGGCGCCCCAGGTGTCCTCCTCCCAGACGGCGTCGCGCAGGAGCGGATCGCCGACGACGGCGACCAGCGCGACGTCTACGGACTGGCCATCGACGGTGACCGTGACCGCGCCCATCTCGATGGCCGGCGCGTCGGGGTCGCCTGTGTAGCTGACCTCGAAGCTGCGCGCCTCGTAGCTGGAGAGCGGGCCTGTGTCGCCGGAGATCTCGAAGGCCCCCGACACCTCGAAGCTGACCTTGCCCCCGGACCCGCCGCCGCCCACCTCGCGGATCTCGAAGACCCCAGGCTCCGGGTCCTGGCCGGCCGTGACATAGGGCAGGTCGGCGAGCTCGTCGGCCTGCAGCAGGAAGGCGTCCGAGCCCTCGCCCTCGGCCTCACCCTGGCGGGTGTCGTCGTTCTTGTCGCGCTTGCAGCCCAGAGCAGGAAGCAGTGTGAGGCTGAACAGGTGTGCGGTAGTGAGCCAGAGCGCTGCTTTCATGCGATCTTCTAAGCCGTAGAGGCCTCGCGCACAAGATCGTCGGGCGCCGACAGGATAGGCGCTGTGTATGCCCGATCGTTACCTGGCGCTGAGCCCTGAGCAGGGCGGCACCTGCTTCGGACCCTTCCCCTCCGGCACCCTCTGCGTGGGGACGGACAACCGCACCTGTCGCGTGGTGCTGGGCCCCATGCCCGGTCTGCGGCCCATTCACGCGCAGATCACGTTCTCGCCGGACGGGAGGGCCTTCCTCCAACCGGGCGATCGCGCGGCCGCCCTCTGGGTTCACAGCCGATCCGGGCAGGTCTCGGCCGTGGACGGCTCCGCCGCGCTTCAGCTCGGGGACGCCTTCTCCCTGGGCAGCCCGCAAGGGCCTCGCTTCATCGTCTGTGATGTCCCGCCCCTGCAGACGGTGCGTCAGGCGCCGCCGCCTCCGCCGCCGCCGGGCGCGGGAGGGGTCACCCAGCACATGCGGCGGGACGAGCGCTACCAGACCAGGGGCGCGACGATGGCCGGCGACCTGACCCGCGGGGCGGTCCAGGACATGGCGCGGATGAAGGAGGAGTCGAAGACGAGCCCGCTCTTCATCGTGCTGGCGGTGCTGGGCGTGGGCGGGATCTTCGCGGGCACCTGCGCGGGCCTCGCCGCGGGGATCTGGGCCTGGACGCAACAATGAGCGAGGAGCCTCGCGTCATCGACCGTCGGCCGGCCCACGATCGGCTGGCGCGTCGCGCGCTGGGGGTCGGGCTGGCGGCGCTGATCCCGCTCCCATTCATCGATGAGATCATCCGTAAACGCCTGCTGCGCTCCTCGTACCGGCACGCCGCCGCGGACGCGGGGGTGAGCTTGAGCCCTGACACGCTGCGCGCGTTGACCCTGGGCCAGGGAAGCCTGCTCTGGGCCATCGCGAAGGCGATCCTCGTCTGGCCGATCAAGAAGCTCTTCAAGACCATCTTGTATTTTCTCACCATCAAAGACGTGCTGGACTGGACCACGGAGGCCGCCCTGCGCGCGGAGATGGTGCACATGGCGGCGAAGGCCGGCGCGTTGCCGGCGGGCGCGCGGCAGGTGGCGGCGCAGATGGACGCGACCTTGGAGCGCCACCGCTTCAGCCCCGTCACCCGCTGGCTGCGCGGTCCCCGGCGCCCGCCGATGGTCTGGCCCCAGGGCGCCGATCCGCTGCTGGGCGGCGTCGGGACCCTGGTGGCGCTGGGCGGCGGCGCCAGCGTGCTCGCGGCCTTCGAGGAGACGCTGAAGGAGGGCTCCGCGCCGGTGCCCGCGCTGGTGCCCGCGCCCGCTGTCGAGGGCTGAGCCGGATCGTTCAGACCGCGCGCAGATCGGCCGTCCAGACGCCGACGTCGCGGATCTCGTCGTCATGGCTCGCGTCGCGCCAGGTCTCGGCCACCCCCGCGGCGTACCAGGCCTCCATGGCGGGCAGGGCGCGCAGCCGGGCGGCGTAGGCGTCGGCGTCCGCGCTCAGCGAGAGCCCATAGGTCTGCATCCGGTAGGCCACGGGGGCGAAGAAGGCGTCTACGGCCGTGAAGCTGGCTCCAGCCAGGAAGGGGCCGCCGAAGCGGGAGAGCCCCTCGCGCCAGAGCGCGTCGAGGCGGCGCAGCTCGCGCTCCAGCGCCTCGGGGCGCGCGTGCAGGCGCACCCGGACGCCGACGTTCATCGAGCAGGTGCTGCGCAGCGCGCTGAACCCGGAGTGCATCTCCGCCGCGGCGGAGCGCGCCCAGGCCCGCGCGGTCGGGTCGAGGGGCCAGACAGCGGCGTGGCGCTCGGCCAGATACTCCACGATGGAGAGCGAGTCCCAGACCACGGTCTCTCCGTCGCGCAGGGCGGGCACCTTGCCCGCGGGCGAGAGGGCGCGGAGCGCGTCCCAGGCGGGCCCGTCGCCGAAGCGCAGGAGCGTCTCCTGGAAGGGGATCTCCAACACGGTGAGCAGCGCCCAGGGTCGGAGCGACCAGGAGGAGTAGTTCTTGTTGGCGATGAACAGCTCGTACACGGACGACCTCCGGCTCTCACGAGCGCGCGCTCGGGCACACCAGCCTAACGCCCGCTCCACCAGAGCAGCCCGCCGAGGACGGCCGCGAGCGGTGAGAGGACCAGGAGCCAGGCGATGAGGTTCAGGACGAAGAGCCCACGCTTGACGGTCGCCGTGTCGTTGACGTGCGGGAAGGGCTCGGCAGGCACGGGCACGCCGAGGAAGGCGCAGAGCGGCGCCCAGCCCTGGCTGGCCTCGAAGACCAGCAGGCGATCGGGCGGCACCTCGCGCTTCACCGCGTCCAGGTGGGCGCGAAAAACGGCGAGGGCATGTGCCTTGTCTTCGAAGCGCCCATCGAAGGTGCGCTCCCAGACCAGGCGCTTCGCCATGTCCGTGGCCGGGCCGACCCGCGGGAGCCAGGGCAGCACGAGGCGCAGCGGGAACATCGAGACGGGCTTGAAGATGGTCTCGCGGCAGCTCTGGTACCAACGCTCCGGGTCGCGCACGCTCAGGATCACCCGCGCGTCGGGGTGGGCGGCGAAGATCTCCTTGTAGAAGCTGCAGGCGGGCCAGTCTACCGAGGCCCCCCAGCCCGTGAAGAAGGCCGCCCAGTCCACGCGCTCACCGCGCGTCGCGGCGTCCCAGGTCGCGACGTGCGCGGGGTGCGCCATGACCTCGGTCATGTGGTAGCAAGGCCCCAGGCCCAGCTTCTCCAGCGCCACCTTGAGGGTGAGCGTGCCCGTGCGGCCAAAGCCCGCGCCGATGACCTTCATCGCCTCTCCTCTCCGTTGGAGAGGGTAGCATGGGTGAGCTCGCCGCGGCCGAGCGCCTCAGTCGTCGTCCTCGACGTCGGCGTTGGGATCGCCCGCGTCCCCCTTCGGCGCCTTCTCCCCGTGCTGCAGCGGGTAGGGGCTGGGGCGCAGGGTGAGCAGCCAGGCGTCGCCCAGCCTGGACATGCGCTCGGCCCGCGCGCGCCCGAGCAAGGTGTCGGACAGATCGTGATCCTCGTCGGGATCCTCGTCCATGTCGTACAGCTCGCGCAGCTCGGGCCGGCCCAGGTCGGGGTCGGCCTTGAAGCGGATGAGCTTGTAGCGTTGATCGCGGACCATGATCTGCGGCGGGAGCTTGTTGTTCGGGCGGCCGCCGAGCGTGGCGAAGAGGTGCTCGGGCCCCGGATCCTCGCCGCGCAGCGCCGCGGAGAGGTCGCGCCCGCTCAGGTCGGCGGGCGGGGGCAGGCCGGCGAGGCCCGCCAGCGTGGGCAGCAGGTCGGCGCCGCTCATCAGCGCAGGACAGGTCGTCCCCGCTGGGAGCACGCCCGGCATGCGGACGATCATCGGGATGCCGCAGGAGGCGTCATACATCAGGCCCTTCAGCCAGAGCCGCTTCTGCGCCGCCATGTCCCCATGATCGCTGGTGTAGACCACAATGGTCCGATCGGCCTGACCGCTCTGGTCGAGCAGGTCGAGGATCACGCCCAGCACGCGGTCCGTGTACGTGATCGCCGCGGCGTAGCGGGCCAGGCAGAGGCGGTGCTGGGCCTCGGACATCGCCGCCCAGCCGTAGCGCTGGCGGTTCTCCTCCGGGACGCGCGCGAGGGTCGGCGGGCCGGCGCTGGGCAGCGGGATCGCGGCGGGATCGTAGCGCCCGTATACGTCGCTCGGCAGGTTCCAGACCCAGTGGGGCTCCGTCCAGGACCCGTAGTAGAAGAAGGGGCGGGTCGGCGGCTCCCCCAGCCAGAGGCGCATGACGTCCATCACCACGGCGCTGATCGGCGTCCACGGGGCGGCGATGGGGGCGCCGCGCAGGCGACGGTCGGCGATCCCCTCCCACAGCGCGCGCTCCGCCTCCGGCACCGGCAGCGGCTCGGTCCCTTCTTTGCGCGCCCGCAGGAGCATCTTGAACGCGTCGCTCTCCTTCGAGAGCCAGGTGTCGAAGCCGTACGACGAGGTGGAGCGGTTCACGTGGGTCTTGCCCACGCAGGCGGTCTGATAGCCGGCCTCGCCGAAGACGTGGGCGATGGTGCGGTTGGCCGGATCGAAGCTGTGGCCGTTGGAGAGCACCGCGGTCTCGGCGGGGTGCTTGCCGGCGAGCAGGCCCATGCGGGCGGGGGCGCAGATCGGGCTGGTGGCGTAGGCGCGGGTGAGCGTCACGCCCTCGGAGGCCAGCCGGGCCAGATTGGGGGTCTCCAGCCAGGGCGTCCCTCCCGGCGCGGGGAGGCGCGGGCTGTGCTCGTCCGAGACGAGCAGCAGGACGTTCCAGGGGCGATCCTGCGCGTTCGCCGCTCCAGAGGCGCCGAGCGCTCCCGCCGCCGCCGCCCCGCCCAGCAGGCGGAGCACGTCGCGGCGGCTGCGGGGCTGAGTGGGCATTCGTCGCTCCAGATCCTGAACCCCTCAGTACACGTTGTACTTCCGACGATAAGCCTCGTGCTCCGCTTCGTTGCGCGAGGGGTGCAGGTTCTTGTCGGCGTCGTGGAGGTAGTACCAGAACTCGCTCTGCACCGGCTTGATGGCCGCCTCGAGCGAGGCGAGGTTGGGGTTGCCGATGGGCCCCGGCGGCAGGCCGGCCTTCAAGCGGGTGTTGTAGGGCTCGTTCGGGTCGCGCAGGTTCTTCATGAAGGCCTTGCGGTCGTTCCAGTCGGCCAGCGTGTAGCGGCTGGTGGCGTCTACCCCCAGGTTCCAGCCGCTGTCGATGCGCTTCCAGAGGATCCCCGCGACCATCGGCCGGTTCTCGGGCCTGGGCTCCTCCCGCTCCAGCAGCGAGGCCATGATCACCACGGCGTGCAGCCCCCGCTCGCCGAGCTCCGCCTGGTAGGGCGTGGCGAAGCGCTCCCCGAAGAGGTCGAGCTGGCGCTGGACGAAGGCCTTGACCTCGAAGTTGTCGGGCTCCACCCGGTAGGTCTCGGGATAGAGATAGCCCTCGAGCGAGCCGGCGGGGAGCGGAAAGCTGGCCTTGTAGGCAGCGCTGTCGGCGACGGCCGCGGCGTACTGGCCGGGCTCGATGAGCTTCGCCGCGACCAGCGCCTCGTCGATCTCGCGCACCCGCCAGCCCTCGACGATGGTGAACGGGATGTCCTCGGGGACCGGCGCGCCGCAGACCGCGGTCAGGATCTCCTGGGCGTTCATGCTGCGGGAGAGCCGGTGCCGCCCCGCCTTCATGCACGCCCCCTCCTTCGAGAGGCGCACGTACATCTGGAAATCGCCCGCGTCGTCGATGATGCCGGCCTCCTCGAGCACGTCGCCGAGGGCGCGCGGCGTGGTCCCCTTCGGGATCGTGACCAGCTTCTCTGCTTTGTCCGCCGGATCCGCCGCGTCGTTGAAGCTGCTCGACAGCGAGGCGCAGGCGGTGAGGAGCAGGAGCAGCACGAGAGACCTCCGGAGTTCGCGAGGAGATATCGCGGAGGGCAGGGCGGGGCGAGGGGGGCTGGGAGGGCCGCTGGCGGTGACGGTGGTGTTG
>CAZKWG010000003.1:0-36332 GCA_964556105.1 uncultured Enterobacterales bacterium
GCCTCATTGACTGCCTCAGGCAACTCGGGCATTGAGCCTCCCGGGAGGGTGGTTCCCAGGCGCGGATGATGAACATGGGACCACGCGATAGCTTGAGGGTCGAGGAACCTCAATGCGCCTACATCAGATTCACTTTGACGATGTGAACGAGCAAGACCTTCAGCACCTTGTGGACACCTCCGCTATGGAGTCGATTCGGCTGGACTTCAAGCAGCAACTCCCGGTCCAGGAGGCACGTGATCCTGACGGGAATGCTAAGCGAGAGCTCTGCCGCGATGTCGCAGCCTTCGCGAATGCCGATGGTGGAGACCTGCTGTATGGGATCGGTGAAGAAGAGGGAATGGCGACCGAAGTCGTGGGTTTGCCGTACGAAGATCAGGAGAAATATCGGTCTAAGGTCGAGGATATTCTCAAGGACCATATTGAGCCTAGAATCTCCCGTGTGCAGACTCGTTTCATCCCGCTATTGAGAGGCGGGGGCGTCTTCCATCTTCGCGTCCCACGCTCCCTTGAGGCCCCGCACGCAGTCCGAGGTCCTGGCACCTGGGACTTTTTTATGCGGCGCTCCACGAGCAAGTACCCGATGTCGATGAGCGAGGTGCGCAATGCCTTCCTCAAGACGCAGGACTGGCGCGCGGAGATTCAGCGCTGGCATCGTAGTCGTATTGATATGTACGAAGCAGGCGAAGGGATGTTGGCAATGCCGGGCGACGGTCGCCTCTACGTACACGTCGTCCCCGTTGGCTGGAGCGGCGAGATCGATATCGAGAACGCGGTTGCGGATTGGACCTGGGCTCGTGAGTTGAGGACGGCCCGGGTCTGGGGTGCCATGGGTGAGCCAGTCCCGACCATAGAGGGATTGCTCTCCCTCCGCGGGAATCCAGCCTCCATGCCTCCGCAGGCGCTCGCCCTTTGGACCCCAGATTGGCGCTTTGAGGGCGTAGAAAGATTAGATTTTATGATTGCCGCGCCACCGTCTAATCTGGCCGGTGTAGAAGGCTGGTTGATCGAAGAGCAAGCACACGGATACGCGCTGGCTGGTGTTCTGAGTCTTGCGAAGCTCGGCATAGACGGACCATACTTGGTGTGCTGCTCCCTCACCGGATGCAAGGGCAGGGTGGTCAGCTATCGCCTGGATAGAGGTTTCCGAACCGAACGCACAGTCTACCCCCTTAGCCAGGACACACTCACGTTCATGCCGATGCTGGTCGAACGGGCGACAAGTGAGCTCTGGCCTCAGTTGAGGCCGCTTCTGGACCGTCTCGGGCAGGCTGCTGGATTCCCGTCCTCGCCAAGTGGACGACTAGGATAGCCAGTTCTTCGAGAATTCCGCTCGAGAGCCGACGCGCGTCAGGAGCGCGTCGGCCGTCACGAAGCCGCGGATCTCCCCGAGCACCTCCTCGCCCTCGACCGCCGTCGAGGCCGCTCCCCGACCGATGAGCCCGACGAAGGCCGATCAGCTCCCACATGCCGTCCAGGCGAAGCTGCCGCGCCCGGTCGGCCGACACGCCCAGGATGTCTCCGATCTCCTGCGCGCCCCAGCCCGCCACGCTGGCACGCCTGACGATCGCGCTCCGCTCGGGACGACGGCGGCGGATGATGGGGACGCGGCCCGCTGTCGCCCCCGAGTGATGGGCGCAAGAGCGAGGTCAGACGGCCGACCAGCGTCCCCGATCACTGCAGCGGGAGGCCCTCACCCGCCGCGGCGACCCTCAGCGCCTGATCAAACGCCACGAAGCCCACGGCCGAGCGTGTCTCTTGCGCGAGCCGAAGCGCGGCGGCAAGGTGAACCGCGTCATTGGCGCGTAGGACGTGTCTCTCGGCGAGGGCCGCCGCGGCAGGCGCGCGCGAGCGCCCCGAGCACCTCCACCCGCGCCAGGCTCGAGGTCGTGCAGATCTCCACCGCGGCCAGCGCGGCGCGGACCTGGATGGAGCCACACACGGGCTCGTACAGCGTCACGGGTGCGCTGCTGTCCAGGGTGAGCAGCATCAACGCCGGCCTTCCAGGATGCGCTTCGAGAGCGAGCCCTTCATCGCGAGCGGCCGTTGAGCCCGAGAGGTCTCCCCGTCCCCCACCGGATCGCGGAGTCCTCGGCGGCCTTAGCGCTGGGCGCGGGCGGGACCTGTGAGGTCTGGGGGGCGGGCATGGCCGATTTCAGTGGAAAGCTGGCGTTAAAGCTCGCTTTTTTGGCGGCGGATGATGGGAGTCGAACCCACCGAGCGGCGCCTCTCGACGCGCCCCACCGGTTTTGAAGACCGGGGCCGGCACCGGCCTGGCACCACCCACCATGAACATCCTAACGCCATCCCGCCGCGCAGCACAACGGCTAAGGCGCGCTTCTTCGTGGGCTCCCGCCCCGGGATCTCAACTGCCGCTGGCGCGTCGTTCCGGTCTGCGGCAAGCTAGGCGCCATCGCGGAAGGTCATGCGCTTTCACGTCAACGCCATCTTCGCGCTACAGACCCGACAGGGGCTCGTCTTCGGTTGCGCGCGCGACATCGAGGGGGACCACCTGGTCTTCCAGGTGCCAGGCTCGCTCTCGCTCGGGGAGGTGCTGGACTGGCGGATGCAGCTCGTCGGAAGGCCGGAGATGGTGCTCGGCGCGCTGAGGGTGGAGTCCCAGCGCCCCGGGCCTCCCGGTGAGCACCCGATCTTCGACGGTCGCATCATCGTGATGACCGAGCAGAACCGCGCCCTGATGCAGACCTGGCTGGTGGAGCGCAGCGGGAGCACCAGCCGGGAGTCGTCGCAGATCGTGGACTCGCTCGCCGCCGTCCGCGGCGCGCCGAAGCTGGGCTCCAGCGTGCGCAAGGCCGGTCGGTACCGGTTGAGGGGAGGGGACTCCGCGGGAGGCGGCACCCCCTCGGGCAAGCAGACGGAGCCGCCGGGCGGGCGCGAGGCGATCACGGCCGCCATCCTGAAGAGCCTGTCGCGGACGATGCGCCAGCCCGTGCCGCAGCAGCGCCCGGTCGCGGCACCTCCTCCCCGCGTGGGCGCCGCGACCGGCGCGCCCAGGCTCGAGTCGATCCCGCGCCTCGAGCCGACCCCTCCGCCCTCTCGGCCGCGCCTGGAGGCGCCGCCGCCGCGGCCGGAGATGGCGCTCCCGCCGGAGCTGAGGCCGGCCCCCGGTCGCCTCGCGCCGGGACAGCCGCCCATCACCCAGGTGGTGCTGCCCCCTCAGGCGGGCGCGAGCGCCGCCTACCTCTCGCCGCGCAAGATGGCGCCGCCCATCCCGCCTCCCCCGCCCGCGGAGGCGCCCAGGCCGTCTCCCGCCTCAGAGGCCCAGGCTGGTCAGGCCTTCCGGCGCGGGACCGATCCGGTGGTGGCGATCAAGGTCGGGAGCCGCCCCGTCCAGGTGCTGGTCCGCTATCGGACCTGGCCCGTCTTTCGCCGGGACTACGAGCAGCACATCCGGGGATCGGGCCTGTTGCTGGCCATCTCTGAGCTCGAGGACCTGCAGACGCGCGGCACGATGGCCCTGGTGCGCATCGACCTGCCGAGCGGCGCGAACGTGGTCTGCAGGGCCGAGGTCGTCGCGCCGATGGTGACCGGGACCGGCTTTCAGCTCCACCTCAGCGAAGAGCAGCACCGCGTGCTCGCGATGGCGACGCGCGCCTGACCCTCAGGGCCGGTGGCTCCACCATCGCCCCTGGCGGAAGCCGATGCGCGTCGGGCCCTGCACGGGATGGTCGGAGGGGTAGCTGGCGTCCCCGGGCAGGACGATCTCCCAGCCACCTTCCTCGTTCTGGTCGAGCCGGGGGCAGACGGCGCGCAGGTCTCGCGCGGGACCGGAGGCGAGGACGCTGGCGATGCTCCCCAGCTCCGCCAGCTCCTCGAGCGTGCGGAAGGTCGGCGGCGCCATCGGGAACGCGTCCGGGTTGGCGAGGGCGTCCGCCGGGCGGACCCAGCGGCTCGCGGTCGCCTCGCCGTCATCGGGGCTGGCCTCCGCGCTGGCGGGGACGACGGCCAGATAAAACCAGGTGTCGTAGCGGCGGCTCTCAATTACGGGTGTGACCCAGCGCGACCAGGGGATCAGGCGGCTGAGGTCGATCTGCAGCCCGGGGATGTCCGCGAGCACGACGGCGCCCGCGTTGACCCCGGCGCGGATCTCCGGTCCGGGGGCGCCCTCCCCCAACCAGATCCCGGCCTCCTCGAAGCACTCCCGCGCCGCGGCGAGCGCCGCGAGCCTCCCCGTCGCGTCCACGCCGGGCACCTCGCCCACGGCGGGCAGCCTGGCGTCCGCCTCGTCCACGCGACCGCCCGGGAAGACCCAGGCCAGCGGGAAGAAGCCCACCCGGGACGAGCGGCGGAGCAGCAGGGTCTCGGGGCCCGCCGGACCCTCCCTCAGCAGGATCACCGTGGCGGCGAGGCGCGGCTCAGTCATGGGGCTGCTCCGGGGGCGGATCGCGTCGCACCCAGCGGCGATCCCAGTTGCGCAGCACGGTCGCCCCGTCGGACCGGCCGTCTACCCGCGCGTCGATGCCGCGGAGCTTGAGGAGATCCACCAGGGCCTTCGGCGGAAGCTCAGGATGAAACTGCACGCAGCGCAGGTTCGGGCCCAGGGCGAAGGCCTGCCAGGGGCAGTGATCGCTCCCCGCGAGGCGCAGCACGCCGGCGCGCGTCGGAGGCGAGGTGAGGGAGTCCCTGTGGGTGGCCTGGACGCGCAGGCGCGGCGCCAGCCCGGCGAAGAGCGGATCCTTGCGGCCCGCCTCGGTCAGCTCCACGTCGATGGTCCCGTACTCGCCGCCGTCGGGGCTCGGCTCCACCCGGCCGCCGAGCGTCTCCCCGAGGAGCTGGTGACCGAAGCAGACGGCCAGCACGGGGATGCCCGCCTCCGCCGCCGAGAGCGCCCAGCGCGCGACGCTCTGCATCCACGGGGCCTCGTCGCGCACGGAGAGCGGCGAGCCCGTCAGGATGATGCCTCCGTAGTTGGCCGCGCGCGGGAGGGTCTGGCCCAGCCAGGAGGCGACGCCGGTGCAGCGCCGCTCCCCGTCTTCCAGGCCGCGCATGAACCAGTCGTCATAGTCGCCGTGCTGCGCGGCCACGGCCGCCTCGGCGGTGCCCATCTTCAGCAGGAGGATCTTCGGGAGTTCGGGCTTGGTCATCGGCCGCTGCTAACGCGCCACCTCGGGACAGGATAGGCGCAGGGGTCAGATGGAGGTGGGATGTTCACGTCGGCGCTGCTTCAAGGTGAGACGATCCTCGTGACCGGCGGCGGGACGGGCCTCGGGCGGGCGATGGTGGAGCGGATGGCCGAGACCGGCGCCGCGGTCGCCATCTGCGGTCGCCGCGCCGAGCCGCTGGAGGAGACGGTGGCGGCCGTGCGCGCGAAGGGCGGGCGGGCGGCCTGGGCCAGCGTGGACGTGCGCGACCCGGCCAGCGTCGGCGCCGGCATCGACCAGCTCGAGGCGGAGCTGGGGCCCATCACGGGGCTGGTGAACAACGCCGCCGGCAACTTCCTGGCGGCCACCGAGGATCTCTCAGCCAACGCCTTCAACGCCGTCGTGCAGATCGTGCTCTACGGCACCTTTCACTGCACGCAGGCCATGGGGCGGCGCTGGATCGCCCGCGAGCGCGGCGGGCGCGTGCTCAACATCATCACCACCTACGCCTGGATGGGCTCGGCCTTCGTGGTGCCCAGCGCGTCAGCGAAGGCGGGCGTGCTGGCCATGACGCGCTCGCTCGCCGTGGAGTGGGGCGTCTATGGCATCCGCCTGAACGCCATCGCCCCCGGCCCCTTCCCCACGGAGGGCGCCTTCTCCCGCCTGATGATGGACACGGGCATGGAGGAGGAGGGCAAGAAGAACAACCCCTGCGGGCGCTTCGGGGAGCCCCCTGAGCTGGCCAACCTCGCCGCCTTCCTCATGTCGCCGATGGCCGCCTACATCAACGGCGAGTGCGTCACCATCGACGGCGGCGAGTGGCTGCGCATCGGTCAGGAGTTCGGCGGGATCACCGGGATGGACCGGGGCGCCGTAAAGCAGATGCTCTCGTCGATGAAGTCGCGCTGAGCCCGTTCAGCGCCGCGCGAAGACGACGAGATCCAAGGTCTCGGTGCGGTAGCGAGCCGTCTCCTGGAAGCCCTGGCGCGCGTCCAGGACGGTCCGCGCCACCGGCGGGATCTCGCGAAGATCGTAGTGGTCGTCCCGCAGCGCGGCGTTGATGTCGGCCGCGGAGGGCCAGCGACCGGCGGTCGGCGTGATCCAGAGCAGCCGATCCACCTGCCCGATGCGCTCGGTGGTGCCGAAGGGATCGGTGACCACGCCGCGCGCGTCGGCCCACATCCAGCGCGCCCGGACGGCCAGGATGGCGAAGCCCTCGTAGAGCGTCTCGTCCTCGCTGAACACCAGCACGTGGCGCGGCGACGGTCCGAGCGCCCGCACCGCCTCGTCCAGCGGGGATCGCTCGTAGGACGGGGGGCTCGCCAGCGTGTGTCGCGGCGCGACCCAGCGCTCCGGCAGGAAGGGCCCGCCGGGGAGCAGGCCCAGGCCCAGGGCCAGGAAGGAGAGGGCGCCGCCGGTGATCCCCGCCCAGGCCAGGCGAGGCGCGCGGACGAGGGCCGCCAGGGGCACCAGGGCGGGGAGCGTGTAGAAGACCTGCTTCTTGGCGATCAGCGTGAAGAAGAGCACGCTGACCCCCGCCGACGCGAGCAGGATCAGCCGCTCGCGGGTGCGCGGCCCTCTCAGGCCCAGGAGCAGGGCGAGCCCGGTGATGGGGCCCGCCTGGCTGTCCAGCAGCGCCAGCGGATAGTAAGCCAGCGACCAGGGGAAGGGCGTAGCCGTGATCTGCCCGGCGCTGTCGATCTCGCCTACCGGCGCCTGGCTGAGCAGCTCGTTGGCGCTGGTGCGGATGAAGCAGGCGTACCAGTAGCCGTCCAGGAGCAGCACGGGGAGCATCGCCAGGGCGAGGTTGGTCCAGCCCCGCCGGTCCAGGCCGCGCAGCAGCGGCAGGAGCGCGGGGAGCAGGAAGAAGGCCACCGAGAGCCGATCCATCAGCAGCCCGATGGCGAGGCTGAGCCCGAAGCCGAGGGTCATCCGCCTGTCCTGCAGGCCCTCGCTCCGCACCAGAAAGGCCAGCCCGGCGGCCGTCCAGGCCAGCACCGCAAGGTTCGGCTCGTAGCGGACCAGCGCGCCGAAGACCCCCGGGCAGCCCACCAGCAGGAGCGGCGCGAGCGGCGCGTTCAGGCTGCGCCCCAGCGCGACCATGGCGACCAGCAGCACGCCGAGGTGCGCCAGGTTGCCGGCGACCAGCAGTCCCCAGGGCTGACCGCCTCCGAGCATCGCCGCGCCCCAGAGCAGCGGCATCGGCAGCACATAGAAGCCTGGCGGCCAGTAATTGCCCTCCACCAGGAGGCGCACCTGCCACCAGGCTCCGCGCAGGATCGCCGACCAGAGATCGTAGGCGTTCCCGATGTGCAGGTACTCGTTCTGGAAGCCGTCTGGCAGCGGGTTGTTACCGAGCCACCAATGCATCCAGGCCGCCAGAGCGAGCCCGATCAGTCCTGTCCAGCGCCAGCGCACCCGGCCACCGTAGTCCAAGGGGAGCACGCTGACAATTGCTTGCAACTGGGAAGCCTTGTCCAATGCTCGGGAATGCGCTCTTTTCTCTGAACATGACACCGGTGCTCGCACGGCGCCTGCGTCGGGCTATCCTGCCATGAATGGAGGCCGCGATGGCGCGCGCTGCAGACGGTGTGCTCGGCGGGCTGAAGGTAGCGCTGGTCTACCCGCCCTATGGCCCGGTGAAGAACGAGCCCGGGATCAAGGCCGTCAAGGAGAACTACGGGATCTTCCCCTCGCTCTCGCTGCTCTACGTGGCCGGCATCCTCGAGAAGGCTGGCTGCGAGGTGCTCTTCATCGACGCCCACGCCGAGGAGCTCACGCTCGAGCAGACCGTGGCGCGCCTGCGCGCCTTTGGCCCGGCCTATGTCGGCTACACGCTGACCACCTACCTCTTCTTCCAGTCCATGGCCTGGATTCAGGCGATCCGCGCCGTGGTGGACGTGCCGGTGATCGTCGGAGGCGTGCACCTCTCGATCTATCCGCGGGAGACGCTTGCCTACCCAGGGGTCGATTATGCGGTGACGGGCGAGGCCGAGCGCGCGCTGCCCGAGCTGCTCGGCGCGCTGGTGCTGGGGCGGGATCTCTCCACCGTGCGCGGCGTCGCTTACAAACGCCAGGACGGTCGCGTCGCCGTGACGCCCACCGCCGCCGACGTGGACGTGGACGCGGCGCCCTTCCCGGCGCGCCACCTCATCGACAACACCCGCTACTACTCCTTCATCAGCCAGCTCCGCAACTTCTCCTGCTTCATCACCAGCCGCGGCTGCCCCTACAAGTGCATCTTCTGCGAGCAGGGCTCCAAACCTTTTCGTGGGCGCAGCCCGGACAACGTCGTGGACGAGCTGGAGATCTGCCGTAAGGAGCTGGGGATCCGCGAGCTCGACTTCTTCGACAGCAGCTTCACCATCAAGAAGGAGCGCGTGATCGCCATCTGCGACGAGATCGTGCGGCGAAAGCTGGACATCGCGTGGGCCGCCCGCACGCGCGTGGACTGCATCACCGACGACGTGCTCGCCGCGATGCGCCGCGCCGGCTGCAACCGCATCTATTACGGCATCGAGAGCGGAAACCGCGAGATCCTCGCCACCTTGAAGAAGAGCACGCGCCTCGAGATGTACCAGGACGTGGTCTCGCGCACCCGCAAGCACGGCATCAACACGTTTGGCTACTTCATGGTCGGCAATCCCTACGAGGACGAGGCGACCGTGCGCCAGACCATCCGCCTCGCGCTGAAGCTGGACCTGGACTACGCGCAGTTCTCCAAGGTCACGCCGATGCCCGCGACCGAGCTCTACACGCTCCTGCTCCAGGAGACGGGCCGCGACTACTGGCGCGACCACATCGTGGCCGGCTCCGACGAGCCCATCCCGCGCCCCCACTGCGACATGAGCGACGCGGAGATCCAGCGCTGGACGAAGCTGGCCTACCTGCGCTTCTACTACCGACCCCGGTACATCCTGCGCGCGCTCCAGCGGATGAAGTCCCGCGAGGAGCTGGCGCGCAGCGTGCGCACCGCCTGGCAGATGTTGGTGGAGCGCCCGGGAGAAGCGGACAGCGGGATGGAGGTCGTGGCCTGAGCGTCGAGCCGCGGTTCTGCCGATGGCGTTAGACTGCGTGGATGCTGGTCCTCGGAATCGCAGACAACCATGACAGCGGCGCCGCCGTCACCGTGGACAACGGGCTGGTCTCGGCGGTGAACCAGGAGCGCGTCGATCGCGTGAAGGGCTCGGCGGCCTTTCCCTGGGGCGCCATCGACTCGGCGCTGGAGGTCGCCGGCGCGAGCGAGCGCGACGTGGACCGCATCGTCGTCGGCACCTCGTTCACGCCCTCCGCGTTTCTGCGCGCCTTCCCCTCCCAGCACAGCGCCGCGCGCGAAGGCGGGCAGTTCTCGCCGCTCCTGCACGCCTACATCCTCTACCAGTCGGCCCTGCGCGCGACCGGCCTGCACACGCTGGATGTAGACCTCTCCCGCCAGATCCTCCGTCGTCGCCTGAAGGCGCGCCCCTTCCAGACGCAGCAGATCGAGCTGGTCGATCACCACCGCGCGCATGCCGAGGCCGCCTTCCGCACCCAGGCGGACGCCGACGCGCTGGTCTTCACCGTGGACGCCATGGGCGACGGCACCACCGTCACGGTCTCGCAGGCCAGCCACGGCCAGCTGGATCGCATCTACAGGCAGTCGGGCCTCTCCGCGATCAACGCCTTCTTTGGTCGCGTCACCGAGATGCTCGGGTTCACGGCCAACCGCCATGAGGGCAAGGTGATGGGGCTCGCCGCCCGCGCCGAGCCGCCCGAGGAGCTGCTGGCCCACATCCGCGAGCGCCTGCGCTTCCGTGAGCCCGGCTTCACGCTCAGCCCGATCTTCCGCGCCGAGGCGCGCACCGATCCGTTCTGGCGCGCGTTCGAGCGCTGGAGCCGGGAGGAGATCGCCAGCGCCGCCCAGCGGGTCCTCGAGGAGACGGTCGTCGCGTTCGTCTCCCACTGGATTCATCGCACGGGCAAACGCTCCGTCGCGCTGGCCGGCGGCATCTTCGCCAACGTCAAGTTGAACCTGCGCATCGCTCAGCTCGAGGAGGTCGAGCGCGTCTGGGTGCTGCCGCACATGGGCGACGGCGGGCTGGCGGTGGGCGGGCTCTACGCCGCGCTCGAGGCGCCGCCCAGGCAGATCCCCGACGTGTTCTGGGGGCCGTCGTTCACCGAGAAGCAGTGCTACAAGGCGCTCTCGCTCGGTGACCTGCCGCGCTACAAGCCCAAGGACATGGTGGGCGAGGTCGCCGCGCTGCTGGCCCGCGGCAAGATCGTCGCCCGCTTCGACGGGCGCATGGAGTGGGGGCCGCGCTCGCTGGGGAACCGCTCCATCCTGCTGCGGCCGGACGACCCGGCGCTCACCGAGCGGCTCAACGGCCTGCTGCGCCGCAACGACTTCATGCCCTTCGCGCCGCTGGTGCGCGACGAGGACGCGCCGCTCTATTTCCGCGAGGTCGACCAGGCGCCGCATGCCGCCCGCTTCATGACGATCTGCTTCCAGGCGACGCCCCTCTTCGCCGAGCTGGCGCCCGCCGCGGTCCATGTGGACGGCACCGCCCGGCCCCAGGTGCTTCGCCAGAGCGACGCGCCCACCCTGCACGCGCTGCTCGGTGAGGTCGGCGAGAAGACCGGTCGGCCCATCCTCATCAACACCTCGTTCAACGTGCACGAGGAGCCGATCGTCTGCACACCGGGCGACGCCATCCGCACCTGGAAGGCCGCGGAGCTCGACGCGCTCTGGCTCGGCCCCTTCCTGGTCAACCGCGAGCGGATGAGCGCCTAACGCGCGGCGACGCCGTCCGCGGGGAGCTGATCGCCGGAGACCGCCCACAGGCTGCCGAAGGCGCGCCACAGCTCGCCGGTGAGCCGCGGGCCGCCGTCCTGCTTGCCCGAGCGCAGCCCGTCGTTGAGCACGACCCCGTCCTCGCGCCGCCCGACGTGCGGGTCGCGCAGGTTCATGCGGATGCGCACGACGCCGTTGCTGCCTCGGTGGACGAGGATGATGGTCCCGTCCGCCTCGACCTTCTCCACCACCGCGACGTGGCTCAGCTCGTCGTCGCGGCGGCCGTTGCCGTTCCGGTCGTAGGTGTCGTCGAAGAAGGCGATATCGCCGGGCTGGGGCAGCTTCTTGTGGTGAAGCACGCCCAGCTCGCGAGAGAGGGCGAACATGTCGGCGCTGGACCCGCTCAAGGTCAGGCCCGCCCGCGCGTAGGAGGCCTCGACCAGGCCCGAGCAGTCGGATCGGTAGGTGCGGCCGTCCACCACCAGCTTCGGCTTGCCGACCAGCCCGCCCGCGCCCTTCGCTACCGCGTGCCCGACGGTGCTCTCCTGGCGCGCGCGCTTGCGCTCCGCGCGGGAGCGGGGGGCCTCGGTCTTCTCGGGCGTCTCCCGACGGACCAGGCCCGCCTCGGCCTCCTCGTAGCCGACGTCCTCTCCCAGCGAGCCGAGCGGACCCGGCACGGGCATGCCGCCGCGATGGGCACAGCCGATGGAGAGCAGCAGGGCAGAGAGCGCGAGGGCACGCATGGCGGGACTCTATCAGACTTGACGTGGCAAGGGCAAGCCTGTGATGAAGTCTAGGAAATGCCGGGCGTGCAAACTGGCCTGCCGCCTGCTATCGTGAGGTGGCTGCTTTTCGACCTGTCCCCCCGGGAGTCGGCTGATGACGTGGTCTCTGCTCGGTGTGCTCGCCCTCGGCCCGGTGGCCCAGGCCCAGGAGGCGGACGTCCTCGTCGCGCCCTTCCAGCCCGTCACGCTCGCCTCGCGCGGCATCTCCAACCTGCTGCACGCCTACCTCGAAGGGACCATCGACGATCACCCGGAGCTGGCGGTGATCCCCGTCTCTCAGGCGGGGATGATCTTCGACCAGAAGGCCTCCCTCTATCTGGAGAGCTGTCCGCCATCCGAGCAGGTCGGCTGCGCGCTCGTCGCCGCAGAGGCGGCCGGCGTGCCCTGGGCGGTCGCCGGCGCCGTGCTGGCGACCGACGAGGGCGCGGATGTCCAGATCTGGGTGCTGGACGTGGCGCGGCTGCGGCAGGTGGACTTCACCTGGCAGCTGCGCGGCGACGACGACGCGCTGGCGCAGGAGACCGCGGCGCGCCTGCTCGCCGTCGTGCGCGGAGAGGAGGGGGCGCCCGTGGACGAGCGCTTCCGCGGCGGGCCGCGCAGCCCGGAGGAGATGGCCCTCGAGGAGCAGCGCGCTCAGGACGCCGCGGCGCTGGAGCGGGCCGGCAGTCAGGTCGGGAAGCTCGGGGACCGCCAGGACGTGGAGCTGGTCCGGGACCGCCTGACCGAGGAGGAGCTGGCCGACCAGATGGAGGGGGAGGGGAGCAAGCCCTGGGATCGCCTGGACATGACCCCGCGCCAGTACCTGCGCTACAAGAACTCCGGGCTGCCGCTCTACGAGTGGCGGGCGCGGGCGGCGGGCCGCACGTCCCAGGTCCTGATCCGCCCCACGCTCGGGCTCCTGCGCGGGCCGAGCGACGGTCAGTACTACGGCCGCTACGTGCGCTCGGAGAGCACGCTCCAGGTCGTGCAGAGCTACGCCTGGCAGGCGCCGACCACGGGCAGCGGGCCGACGCTGGGCCTCTCTGCCGGCTATGGACTCCTCCCAGGGTTGGAGGTCGGCCTGATCGGCGGCGGCACCATCGGCATCTTCGAGGCGGACATCGCCGCGGTGACCGAGGGGGACCCCCTGCGCGATCGCGAGGCGCAGACCTACTCGGCGTGGAGCGTCTACGGCGGCCTGCAGGTGCTGGGCACGCTGCTCCCGACCTCGAACGTGCGGCCGGTGCTGGGCGGCCAGCTCATGGTCTGGCGGGGCTCGGCGGTCGATGACCACGTCCTGCCGCCCGAGGAGCTCCTGGTCTTCTCGGCGCCGCTGATGGGCGTGGCCGGCGGCCTGGTGGGCGTGGAGGCGCGCCTGGGCCCGCGCATCGACGGCTGGGCGCACGTCCCGGTGCAGGCCGTGATCTTCGGCGGCGATCCTGGCGTTCAAGACGAGGGCGGCGACTACCTGGAGACCAAGGAGGCGCCCCCGGCCCTGGGCGCCGTCGGGGCGGGGCTGCTGATGGGCATCCAGATACGCCTCTTCGGTCCGGCCCCAGAGAAGCGAAGCCTGGACGACTACGACGGAGGGTGAGCGACCGGAGCGCGCGGCTCGGTTAAGCACCCGCGCGTCGGCGGTTCGGCCGGAGACCCTCTCCTGCCCGGCCCCGCTTCCAGGGGCGTGAGCCTCCAGGGCGCATGATGTCAGGTTCAACTCCCGGTTTTTATGGCAGGCTCGCCGCGACGGTCATGGATCGGCCATGGGCGGCCATCCTCATCCTGTTCCTGGTCTCCTGCGTCTCGCTTGGGCTGATCACCCGCCTGGACATCGATCCGGACATGGTCCGCCTGCTGCCCCAGGACGATCCGGCCACCCTCGCCATCCGCGACATCCAGCGGGAGGAGGGCTCCACCCAGCTCGTGACCATCACGATGCGGGGCGAGGATCCGGCGAAGCTCGACGCGTTCATGCTCGCGCTCCAGGCCCGGATCGACGCGATGCCGGAGGTCGCGTTCACCCTCTACAAGGTGGATCCGGAGCTGGCCTGGCGGGTCGGTCTGCTGAACATCCCGCCCGATGATCTCGCGCGGCTCCGCGACCGGCTGAAGGGCGCGCTGGCGATGGGGCCCGCCATCCAGAACCCCTTCGTCGCCGGCCAGTGGCTGGACCTCGGCTCGCTGACCGAGCGCCTCAAGGGCAAGGACACGGCGAGCGCCTTCGAGGCGCCTCCGGGGACCGCCCGCCTCATCGTCCGGCCGACGGGCTCGGCGACGGACATGGGCTTCGCCAGCCCCTTCATGGAGCAGGTCGACCAGATCCTGGTCGAGATGGATCCGGCCTCTCAGGGGGTCACGCTGGCCTGGCTGGGCGGCCCCTATCACCACAACGTCGAGGACATGCGGGGGATCTCGCGGGATCTCACCCGAACGAACGGCGCCAGCCTCGTGCTGGTGCTGGTCCTGATCGCGCTGGCCTTCCGCAACGTTCGCGCGGTCATCCTCATCTTCGCCCCCATCGTGCTGGGCAACCTCTGGGCGCTGGGCTTCGCCGGGGCGACGGTCAAGACGCTCACCAGCTTCACCTCCTTCTTCAGCGCCGTGCTGGTCGGGCTGGGGATCGAGTTCTCCATCCACCTCTACTCGCGCTACCGCGAGGAGCAGCACCGGCTCGGCGACGTGCGCGCCGCCGTCATCCGCACCTGGGACATCGTCGGCCCGCCCAGCCTGACCTCGGCGCTGGCCTCGGCGGGCGGCTTCCTGGCCCTCTGGGCGGCGCACTTCCAAGGCTTCCAGCAGCTCGGGACGCTGCTCGCGGGCGGAAACCTGCTCTGCCTCACGGCGGTGCTCGTGCTGCTGCCCATCCTTATCCTCTGGGTGGACACCCGCAAGGCGCCGCGCCAGCTCATGCAGAGCCTCGGGCACTACCGGGCGCAGAAGCTGCCGCCCCGGCCCGCCACCTATCGGCTCGCGCCGCTCATTCTGGCCCTGGCTGCGCTGTTCTCGGTGGCCGCCGGCTTCATGCTCCCGCGCATCCCCTTTCAGTTCGACGTCTCCGAGCTGCGCCGCGAGGGCCTGGCCTACAGCGACATGACCGAGGAGGAGCGCAAGCTGGCCCACGACAGCTACTCGCCGCTCGTGGTGAGCTACCCCGACGAGGCGAGCATGAGCGCCGACCACGCGCGCCTCACGGCCATGTTGGAGCAGGGCCAGCTCCCCGAGATCGCCCGCGTGCTCAGCCTGCGCTCCGTGCTGCCGGCCGACCAGGACGCCCGCGTCGCCGTGCTCGGCGAGATCGCGGCGCTGGCGCGCGACCCGAACGCCATCTACCTGCCGCCGCAGGCCCGCGCGAACCTGGAGCACATCGCCAGCACCCCCATCGCCCCGATGACGCGCGAAGACCTGCCCCCCAGCCTGCGGGGGCTGCTGGGCGCCAATGGCTCCCACCACTGGATCCTGATGATCCCGAGCGGGAACATGTGGGATCTGCGCGAGACCGCGCGCTTGAAGGAGGCGATGGACCGCGTGCTCCCCGATCGGCCGGTCGCCGGTCAGTACATCGCCCTGGCGGTGCTCTATGGGCTGGTGCGCGATGACGCCCCGCGCGTGGCCGTCGTCGCCCTGCTCATCGTGTTCGCGACGACCGCGCTCGACCTGCGCAACGTCCGGCGGGCGCTCGGCGCGATCTTCGCGTTGATCGCCGGCATGTGCTGGGCGGGGGCGGGGATGGCCCTGTTCTCGATCAAGCTCTCGATGATCAACTTCGTCGGCATCCCCATCCTGATGGGCATCGCCGTGGACGCGATCATTCACCTTCAGCATCGATTGTCGGAGGAGGGGCCGGGGCGGATCGGCAAGGCGCTCATCACGACGGGCTGGGCGGTGGCGCTGGGCGCGCTCACCAACGCGTTCTCCTTCTCCAGCCTCGTCTTCGCGTCTACGGTCGGCGTGCGCTCGCTGGGCTACCTCGTCGTCCTGGGGCTGGCGCTGGTGACCCTGGCGGCCTTCCTCTTCGTCCCGCTGGGGTGGATGACCACCTGGTCCTTCGCCGGCGCGGGCCCGCGGAGAGACGACGGCGAGGGGACGTCGTAGGGGCTCAGGTCCGAAGGATCTTGCGCACCAGCGTGGCGGTGAAGTCGTGGCCCTCCAGGAAGGCCAGGCGGATGTCCGGCTCGGCGCGCGCGACGCGGATCTGCGTGATGGTCCCCGTCTCCACGCCGTCGGCGACGACCCGCGCCGGGCGCAGGTCGTGGTCGAGCACGTCGATCACGATCTGCGTGCTCTCGGGGAGGCTGAAGGGCGAGAGGCGCGGCGTGTGCGGGCAGATGGGCGTGACGTGCAGGGCCCGCACCAGGGGGTGGCAGGGCACGCCGCTGGCCGAGAAGCTGTAGGCGGTGCTGCCCAGGCCGGTCGCGACGATGAGGCCGTCGCAGGCCATCTGATCGACCACCTGCACCCCGTCGATGCTCAGGCGCAGGCGGGCGGTGTGTCCGCTGGAGCGCTCCACGTAGACGTCGTTGACCGCCAGCGCGCGGCGCAGCGCTCCCTCCACCGTGCGCGCCTCGACGGCGAGGCGGGGGAAGGTGTGCGGCTGGTAGCGCCCCTCCGAGAGCGCGCGGGCCGCGCGGTCCAGGCCGTTCGTCTCGCCGACGTCGTTCAGCAGGAAGCCGAGATGGCCGGCGTTCAAGCCAAGATAGACGAAGTCCGGGCCATGATCGCGGATGCAGCGGAGCATCCAGCCGTCGCCGCCCACCACCAGGCACAGATCGGCGGGCAGGGCGTCCAGATCCAGCCGGCCCCGGAGCGCCGCGAGCAGCCGTCCAGCCTGAGGGTTACGCGGGTCCAGGCAGATCATGCGAGCCCCATCACCAGAGGTGCAGCCATGCTCCTCATCAAGAGCCATGGCCTCGGAAATGACTACCTGATCCTGGACCGCTGGGCACCCTCGCGGCCCGCACCCTGGCCCGATTCCCGGCTCGAGGCCGCTCAGGCTCGCCTGCTCTGCGATCGCCACCGCGGCGTCGGCGGCGACGGCGTCCTGGAGCCGGTGACCTCGAGCTGCGCGACCGCGGGCCTGCGCATCTGGAACCCGGATGGCTCGCTGGCCGAGAAGAGCGGCAACGGCCTGCGCATCTTCGCCCGCTGGCTGGTCGAGCGCCGCGGCGCGCCCCCCTCGCTGACGGTCGAGGTCGCCTCCGGCGTCGTCACCTGCGAGGTGAGCCCCGACGAGATCCGCGTCGCCATGGGGCGCGCCACCTTCGCCCCCGAGCAGATCCCCGCCCGCGAGCCGCTGCGCCTCACCCCCGTCGAGGTCGGCGGCCACACGCTCCTGCTCACGGCCGTCGGCATGGGCAACCCCCACTGCGTGGTCTTCGTCGAGGAGGCGCTCGATCAACTCCCATGGCGAACCTGGGGGGCGCTCCTGGAGCGCCACGCGCTCTTTCCCAATCGGACGAACGTCCAGTTTGCGCGCGTTCTGGACCACGCGCGCGTCGAGGTGCGGGTCTGGGAGCGCGGCGCCGGCGAGACGGCGAGCTCCGGATCCTCGGCCTGCGCCGTGGCTGCGGCGGCCTGCGCCCTCGGGCGGACGGGCGCGCGCGTGGCCGTTCACATGCCGGGCGGGACCCTGGACGTACACGTAGGGCCCGGCGCGGAGATTACCCTCATTGGACCGGCGGAGGAGGTGTGCGAAATCAAGCTCTCTCCAGCGTTCGTAAAAAAACTCATGGCGGAGAGGTAGGTGTTTGACAAGCGCCCTTGAACCGGGCACCATGATAGGGATTACGACAAGCTCGAGAGGAGGGATCTACCCGTGCGCGTCATGCTCATCCGGCCGCCCGCCAGGCACACGGTGGAGAGTGAGGTTCCTGAGGCTGTCGAAGCCGAGAACCTCTCTTATCCGCCGCTCGCCCTCCTCTCCATCGCCCAGTTCCTCCTCTCGCAGTCGAGCCACGAGGTCACCCTCCTCGACGCTCAGCTCGACAATCTCGATTACCCCGAGATGGAGGAGCGGATTCGCGCCTGGGGTCCTGACGTCGTCGGGATCACCTGCTTCACCGTCCAGCTCGTGGACGTGCACAACACGATCGGCGCCTGCAAGAAGGCCGGCGTTCAGCGCATCGTGCTGGGCGGGCCGCACATCTCGGACTTCCCGCGCGAGAGCGTGGGGCTCCCCAACGTGGACGCGGTCGTCAAGGGCGAGGGCCAGCAGCCCATGCTCGACCTCGTCAACTGCTGGGCGGCGGGCAAGGAGGCGCGCGGCATCCCCGGCGTCATGGCCCACCCCGACGATCCCATCCCCGAGCAGGACGTCTACTTCTCGAACAACCTCGACGACTACCCCATCATCGACCGCACCCTGGTCGACTACAAGCGCTACTACGACGTGCTCGGGGCCGGCGGCATCTTCACGACGATGATCACCAGCCGCGGCTGCCCCTACCGCTGCACCTTCTGCAACACGCCGCGCCACCGCTACCGGGTGATGTCGCCGAGCCGCGCCTGCGACGAGATCGAGGCCTGCATCAAGCTGGGCATCAAAGAGATCTACTTCGTAGACGACACCTTCAACATCACGAACAAGCGCGTCATCGAGCTCTGCGACGAGATCCTCCGCCGCGGGCTGCAGTTCAGCTGGACCGTGCGCTTCCGCGTCAAGGGCGTCGATCGCGAGCTGCTCGAGAAGATGAAGGCCGCCGGCTGCAGCCGCATCCAGTTCGGGGTCGAGCAGGGCACCGAAGAGGGCCTCCTGCGCCTGAAGAAGGACGTCACCTCGAAGGAGATCGAGCACGCCTTCAAGCTCTGCCGCGAGATCGGCATCCGCACGGTGGCCTACTTCATGATCGGCACGCCCACGGAGCGCACGCGCCGGGACGTGATCGACACCATCGACTACAGCATCCGGCTGAACCCCGACTTCGTCATGTACAACATCCTCACGCCGTTCCCGGGCACGACCCTCTACGACGAGGGGATGCGGGACGGGGTGCTGGACATCAACCCCTGGTTGAAGTTCATGCGCGAGCCGTCGGAGGCCTTCAAGGCCCAGGTCTGGGATGAGTACTTCACCCGCGAAGAGCTGCGCGACCTGCTGAACATGGCCTACAAGCGGTTCTACTGGCGTCCGGCCTTCGTTCTGCGAAACCTGGCTCAGATCCGCAATCCCCAGGATCTGATGCGCAAGGCGACCGCGGGCCTGCGGCTGCTCACCGAATAGCGTATCCTGTCTCTTCTTCATCCTTACCGCCCTCACATGGAGCGATCCATGAAGCTCACCTCCGCGCTCATCGTCGGCCTTTACGGCATCGAAAACAGCGGTGTTCGTCACGTCACGGCCATGCTCCGTGACCGTGGCGGCTACCGTGCCGACCTGATGTTCTTCAAAGACTGGCGTCACAACCGGGTCGAGTGGCCCACCGACGACGAGTACGCGCTCCTCGTGGACCACATCGAGAAGGAGGGCTACGACGTCGTAGGTCTGGGCTTCGGCTCGCCCTACTACCGGGTCGCCATCGAGGTCACGCGCCGCATCAAGGAGCGCCTTGGCGACAAGGTCTTGGTGGTCTGGGGCGGTCTGCACACCACCCTGGTGCCCGAGCACTGCATCGCCTACGCCGATGTCTGCTGCGTGGGCGAGGGCGAGTACCCGCTGCTCGACCTCATGAACCGCCTCGAGGAGGGCCGCGAGCTCGACGACACGCCGAGCATGTGGGTCCGCCGCAAGGACGGGACGATCGCCAAGAACCCGGTCGGCGAGCTGATGACCAGCCTCGACGAGCTGCCTTTCCGCCACTACGGCGGCGAGGACGTGTTCATGGTCGATCACGGCATGATGACCCGCGGCGACCCGATGCTGAAGCACCGGGAGTACCGCATCTTCGCCAGCCGTGGCTGCCCCTACAAGTGCGCCTACTGCTACAACAGCTCGCTGCGCGCCATCTACCCGGAGGGCAAGGGCAACTACCACCGCCGCCGCAGCGTGGACTCGGTCATGGCCGAGCTTCGCCAGGCCCGCGAGAAGATCCCCGGGATCCGCTGGATCAAGTTCGACGATGACACCTTCGTCTTCCCCAAGTGGTGGCTGAAGGAGTTCTGCGAGAAGTACAAGGCGGAGTTTGGCGACATCCCCTTCGACTGCATGATGACGCCCGACGTCGCGCGCATCGAGAACCTGCGCCTGCTCAAGGACGCCGGCCTTCGCGGCGTGCAGCTGGGCATCGAGGCGGGCTCGGACCGCGAGCAGAAGGAGGTCTACGACCGCACCTCCACGGTCGAGCAGATCCTGGCCTTCGACGAGATGAACCTCGAGCTTCAGCTCGACACGAAGTACGACGTCATCATCGACAATCCGCTGGCCTGGACCTCGGACAAGGACGCGCTCTTCCACCTCCTCCTGGACCTGAAGAGCCCGTACAAGATCTACCTCTACTCGCTGACGCTCTACCCGAAGAGCTCGGTGACCGAGAAGATGATCGCCGCGGGCTACGCCACGGAGAGCGACATCGAGGGCTTCGCGACCAAGTCCTTCCGCCAGTTCCGCGTCAGCGTGGACTGGCCGCGCTCCAACGAGGACAAGTACTACCTCGCCCTCTACATGATGGTGAACAAGCCCTTCCTCCCGCGCGATCTGGTGAAGTACTTCCACGACTCGCCGTTCTGGAAGGAGCACCCGGATCTGCTGCTGGAGATCGCCCAGGCCACGAACCTCGTGCGCATGGCCGGCATCGCCTCCCAGATGGCCTACCGCGGTGAGCTCTCCGTCCAGAAGGTCCGTGAGTACGGCAACATCCGGAAGATGATTAACCAGTAGTAGGGGTCCGGCTCTCGGGCCGGATGGACGTCAACGCTGCGCCCCGCCTGACCTGGCCGATGTGCCTGGGTCTCGCGGGGCGCAGGTGCGTCGGGCCTCCGCGGTTTCGCCTGGCTGAGGCGCACCTGGGCGTGTTCGCTCAGGGCGTTGGTCGCCGATCCTCCATCGGGTGAACCAAGGCAAAGAGCGCTCGAAAGCGATCCTGGTCCTCCAGCGAGGTCGGGAGCGGCAGGAGCGGCACCGGATCCTCGGGCGCCGCGGCGATGGCGGCATGCAGGCGGGCGGTCTCCGTCTCCAGTCCGGCCTCCGCGCCAGCCCAGGAGTGGGCAGCCTCCAGGTGCCTCGCCAGCGTGTGCAGGGACGCCTTCGCTACGTGGGTCGGCTGTTCGAAGGTGCCATCGGTGCTGCGCAGCACGGCCAGGATGGGCACGGGCGGCGCCACCTCCTCGGGCGAGGCCTGGTTCTTCATCCCGACCAGCGCCAGCGGAAAGACCACGGGCGGGATGGCCGCGCAGCCGCTCTTGCCCCAGACGATGGCGCGCCCGACGCCGATCCAGTCGTCCTCGCGGACCAGCCCGAGATCGCCCACGTCCAGCAGGGTGGGCGGCGGCGTCTGGTCGACGGCGCCGAGGCGATGGCGTCCGATCTCGAGCAGGAGCGGCATCGAGAGGGAGGCGATGCCCAGCCGGCGGTAGGGCTCCGCGACGTAGCCGGAGCCGTCCAGGCCAGCGACCAGCTGGGCGGCCGGCTCGTAGGTCACATAGCGCCCCGCGGCGGCGACCAGCCCGCCGTGCTCGTCCAGCATCACCGCCAGCGGATGGGCGACGCGCACGCCGGCATGCTCGATGGGCGCGCTGACGATCCTGCCCAGCACCTCAAGGTCCTCGATCTGGCCCTCGGCGCCGAAGTGTTCGTGCAGGCCCTGGTAGGCGAGCGCGAAGAGCGGATCGTCGGCGTGCTCGATGGTGTAGGTGGGGAAACGCTCGAAGAGCGTCCGTTGGGAGGGGCGCAGGGTGCGGAGGAAGGCGTCCGAGGGCGAGAGCAGCGGCATGAGGGTTCAAGGCCTCGCGGTGTACGGTGGTTCCGGCGCTCAGGGAGAGGTCGGCGCGGCTCGGGGCGTCAGGTGAACCCGGAGGCCGTCGCGGGGGCGCAGGGTGACGCTGGCCTCGGGCTCGACGACGTGACCAGCCACGGGCCTTAGCCGGTAGCGCGCGATCAGCATGGCCACGATGATCTGCGCCTCGCTCATCGCGAGGCGGTCGCCGATGCAGCGCCTCGGGCCGGCGCCGAAGGGGATCCAGGCCATCTTGCGGCGGGCCGCGACCGCCTCGGGGCGGAATCGCTCCGGATCGAAGCGCTCCGGATCGGGCCAGTCGGTCGGGTCACGGTGGATCAGGTAGGGGCTGATGCTGATGACGTGGCGCGGCTCGATCCGGTGGCCGCACAGGGTGTCGGGCGCGATCGGGCTGCGCTCGAGCATCCAGCCTGGCGGGTACAGCCGCAGGGCCTCCTGAATCACCTGTGTGGTGTAGGTCAGGTTCGGGAGGTCCGCCAGCGTAGCCGGGCGCGCGCCCAGCACCCGCTGGGCCTCCTCCGCGAGACGCGCCTCGACCTCGGGCGCGCCCAGGACCGCGTGGAAGACCCAGGTGACGGTCGCCGCGACCGTCTCGTGGCCGGCGATCAACATCGTCATCACCTCGTCGCGGAGCTGCTGGTCGTCCATGGCGGGGCGGCCGTCCTCGTCGCGCGCGGCCATCATGGTCGACAGGAGGTCGTCACGCCCGGTCGGGTCCTGGCGGCGCTCGTCGATGATCTGCTGCACCAGCCCGAAGAGCAGATCGCGCGCCTCGCGAAAGCGTCGGTTGTGGGGGGTCGGGACCCACAGGGGGAGGCTGAGGATGGCGTCGTTGTAGCCGTCGATGTAGCGCAGGCCCGTGGTGACGGCGGCGGCTGCGCTGTCCGCCTGGCTGAACACGTCGAAGCCGAAGAGCGTCTCGCCCACGATGGTCAGGGCGAGGCGCACCAGCCTGGCGTTCAGGTCCACCTCTTCCCCGCCGCCCCAGGTGTCCAGCGCCGCTGCGGTCGCCCGCGCGACGCGGTCGATGTGCCCGCTGGCGTGCCCGGCTGGAAAACCTGGCTGAATCATGCGCCGCTGCCGCCGCCACAGCGCGCCGTCGCTGGTAAACAGCCCCTTGCCCATGACCAGACCGACGCCCTGGTAGGCGGCGCTCTTCCGATAGTTCGCGGCGTTCTCGATGAGCACCTGACGCAGCGCCTGATGGTCGCACACGATCACCGCGGGCGGATAGAGGCCGGTCTCGACGACGAAGAAGTCGCCGTAGCGCTGCCGCGCGTTCAGGAGGGTCTCCAGCGGCTGACGACGGTACTGGCGGGCCAGCGCCAGCGCGTCCAGGCCGCGGGGTCCGGGGATGCGGTGGGCAGCGCCGGCTCGTGGCGAAGGGGAAGGGTTGTTGGGCGACATCATTGCGTTCAGAGCCTCCTTCCCTGGGGGGGGCTGTCCTGCGTTCGGCCTGTGCGATCTCTAAGACGCATCCTCGCGCCCGTGCGCGCGTGTTGCCCGCCTGGCAACCGGAGCACAAGACCCGGCAACCAGCAGGCAAGGAGCGAGCATCGGCGAATTGCGCTATGATCTCCCTGCGTACAGGGTCTCCCAGCCCGTGCTCCCCCTCCTCGTCATCCTCTTCGCGCTTCTGGGGCTCCGCCCCGCGTGGGGCGCCCCAGCCGTAGGCCATGCCGCCTGGGACGTGCGCGACGGTCTGCCCCTCAACGGCGTGTCGGACGTCCTGCTCGGCCCCGACGGTTATCTCTGGGTCGCCACCTTCGACGGCGTGGTTCGCTTCGATGGCGTGCGGTTCAGCCGTGTGCTCCCCCGCGACGGCCCGGGCTGGCCGAGCGCGCGCGTCTCCTCGCTGCGCGTCGCGCCGGACGGTGCGGTCTGGGCGCAGACCGGGCCAGGCTGGCTGGTCCGCATCGATCCGCGCACCGACGCGCTGCAGGTCTTCAAGGGGGAGCAGCTCAAGCCGGCCGCGGACGGGACGGTCTGGACGGTGAGCGGGGGGGAGGTCAGCCATCTCGGCCCGGACGGTCTCCTGCCCTTCGACGCGCCCGCGCTGCGAGGGCGGCACGTGCAGGACGTCGAGCCCGACGCCAGCGGAGGCGTGTGGTGCCAGACCGAGACCGCCTTGACCCGGATCTCGGCCGACGGCGCAGCCTGGTCCCTCGACGTCGCGGCGCTGGAGATCGGGACGCCGAAGTGGCTGTTTCAGGGGGGCGACGGTAGCGTCTGGGTGGCCGGAGACCAGGGCCTGGCGCGCCTGCCCGAGCGCGCGGACGACGCGCCGCTCCTGCTCCGGGTCGGCGGCAGGCCCTGGGGCGCCGTCGCGGTCGCGGTCTCGCCGGATCCCGACGGGGCGCTGTGGGTCGCCACGGAGCAGGACCTCTTCCAGTGGCGCGACGGACAGGTGCTGCCCCTGATGGCCGAGAGTCCCGGTCGGCCGCCCAGCCCCTTTCGTGTCGTCGGTCCGGACGGCACGACCTGGGTGGCGAACCGGCGGACCGTCCTCCGCGAAGGCGAGGTGGTCTTCCGCGTGGGTCCCGGCGACGGGATCACCAGCATCGCCACCGACCATGAGGGCGCGCTCTGGGTCGGCACACGCCGAAGCGGCCTTCACCAGATTCAGTCCGCGCTGTTCGCCAGCATCGGCTTGAGCGACGGCCTGCGCAGCGACAATGTCTACGCCATCGCCGAGGGCCGCGATGGGCTGTGGATCGCCGGAAGCGACACCTGGCTGAGCCGATGGTCGAAGGGCCAGATGCGCGGGCTGGGGGCGGCCGAGGGCCTGCCCGAGGACATCGCGGCGATCCTGGAGGACCAGCAGGGTGTGCTCTGGGTCGGCGCTCGGGATCAGGGGCTGCTGCGCAGTCCTGGCCCCGCTCACGCGCGCTTCGCCCCTGTCGTGGAGGTCGGCAGCGGCGGCGTCCACGCCCTCTTCCAGCGCGGCAACGGCGACCTGCTCGTCGGCCTCGAAGGCGGACTGTGGCGCAGGCGCGACGATCGCTGGGATCGGCTGGATGACGTCTGGGGCCTTCCGAGCGCGGCGGTGCGGGCCATCGCCGAGACGCGGGACGGCACGCTCTGGCTCGGCACAGAGGGCGCCGGCGTCATCCGGATGCAGGGCGAGGTCGGCGCCCGATGGTCCGCGTCCGAGGGCGCCGCCGACATGATCCGCGCGATCCTGCCCGTGGACGGCGGCGCGTGGGTCGGGACCGAAGACCAGGGGATGCTCTTCTTCGACGCGCGAGGGCCGACCGGCATTCGACTGGGCCCCGCCGAGGGCCTGCCGGACAAGGTCGTACACGCGCTGGTCCCCGACGGGCGCGGCGCGATCTGGGGCAACTCCAACAAAGGGCTGTTCCGTGTGGACGCCGCCGCGCTGCACCGGTTCACCCTGGGCGGCCCCTCGCCCGCCATCGACCGCTACTCCCAGCAGGATGGCCTGCCGGACCAGGAGGGCAACGGCGGCAACCACCACGCCGGCCTTCTCCTCAGCGATGGCATGCTCGCCTTCGCCAACCAGCGCGGGGTCGTCCTGGTCGATCCGACGCGGCTGGCGCGCCCGGGCCCCCTCGCCGGGCTGCGCATCGAGGCGCTGACCGCTGGCGACCAGCGCTTCCCAGCGGCAGACCCCGTCACCCTCGCGCCCAACCAGCGCACCTTCGAGCTGAGCTACACCGCGCTGAGCTTTCGTTCGCCCGCGCGGACTCGTTTCCAGCACCGCCTGCTGGGCCTGGAGACCGACTGGGTCTCCGCGGGCGATCAGCGCCTGGCCCGCTACACGGCGGTGCCGCAGGGAAGCTACACGTTCGAGCTGCGCGCCACCGACGGCGCCGGGAACGCCAGCGCGTCGATCGAGCGGCTCGCCATCGTCGTGCAGCCGCACCTCACCGAGACCCTGACCTTTCGTGCGGCGCTCGTCCTGCTGGGCCTGGTCGGGATCGGCGCGGCCTGGCTCGTGCGCGACCGCGCGCTCCGCCGTCGCGCGGAAGAGCTCACGGCCCTGGTCGCCCAGCAGACCGCGCAGCTCACGGCGGACAACGCAGCGCTCCAGGCGTCGCGGGCGCTGGTGCGGGTTCAGGCCGAGCGCCTCGCCGAGATCGACCGTCTCAAGACCCGCTATTTCTCCAACCTGAGCCACGAGCTGCGCACCCCGTTGACCCTGGTGCTCGGGCCGCTGGACGATGTCCTCGGTGGCCGAAACGGGAGCGTCCCCGCGGCGTCGCGCCGACCGCTGGAGCTGGCCCGACGCAGCGCCCAGCACCTCTTCGGCCTGGTCAACCAGCTCCTGGACGTGGTCAAGATCGACGCCGGCCAGCTTCGGCTGCGCCTGGAGGTCACCGATCTGGGGGCGCTGGTCCAGGCGGTCACGCAGGATCTGGGCGCGCTCGCCGAGCGCCGCCGCCAGCGGTTCACCGTCCAGGTCCCCTCCTCGCCCGTCCCGGTGGCCCTGGACCGACGCGAATCCGCCAAGATCATCACGAATCTCGTGACCAACGCCATCAAGTACACGCCCGTCGGTGGGGCGATCTCCGTGCGCCTGAGCGTCGGGGAGGGCGGCGCGCGGCTGGAGGTCCAGGACACGGGACCCGGGATCCCGGTCGACCAGCAGAAGCGCATCTTCGAGCGCTTCTACATGGCGGACATCAGCGGAGACGTCCAGCCGGGCACCGGGCTCGGCCTGGCGCTCGCGCGGGAGCTGACCGAGCTGCACGGCTGGACCCTGACGGTCCAGAGCAGCCCTGGCCAGGGCAGCACCTTCGCCGTGGAGCTGCCGCTCAGCGACGCGCCCGTGCTGCCGCTCGAGCCCACGGGGCCCGGGATGATGGAGGATCTCCCGCTCCCGGAGCCCGCCGAGCCCGATGACCGCGAGGACGTCACCACCGTCCTGGTCGTCGACGACAACCCGGACATCCGCGGGTGGATCCGCGCTCGCCTCGGTGAACGTTTTCGTGTGATCGAGGCCGGCGATGGGCAGGAGGGGCTGGCGCGCACCCGAGCCGAGCGCCCCGATCTCGTCGTCACCGACCTGATGATGCCCGTGCTGGACGGGATCGGCTTCCTTCGGGCGGTTCGGGCCGACCCGGAGCTCGAGGGCTTGCCGGTGGTGATGCTGACCGCGCGCGGCAGCGTCGAGGCCCAGGTCGAGGGCCTCTCCCGCGGCGCCGACGTCTACCTCACCAAGCCGTTCTCGTCCGAGGTGCTCCTGGCCCAGGTCGAGAGCCTCATCCTCCAGCGGCAGCGGCTCCGCGCCCGTCTCGCGGCGCAGGCCCACGCAGCGCCCGCGGACGAGGCGCTGCTCTCCGCGGACGCTCGCTATCTCCTCAAGATCAAGGCGGCGATCCGCGCGGGAATGGCCCAACCCGAGTTCGGCATTCAGGAGCTCGCCGACGCGGTCGCCCAGGACCGCAGCCACCTCTACAGACGGGTGGCGGCGCTGACGGGAAAGACGCCCTCCGAGCTGCTCCGCGAGGCCCGGCTGGACGAGGCGGCCAGGCTGCTGCGCGCGCGCGCGGGCAACATCAGCGAGGTCGGCTACGCCGTCGGCTTCAACAGCATGGCGCACTTCTCCACGGCGTTCCGCAAACACTTCGGGGCGAGCCCGACGGCCTGGCTGGCGGAGCAGGGCGGCGACGCGTCCGCGTGAGCCTCAGGCGGACGCCCCGTCCGGGTCGGCCAGACCCAGCCGCCGCGGATCTCCGCGGGTGTGTCGCGTGCAGACCACCTCGGTGGCCCCCAGGCGCTCGGCCAGCTTGCGGAAGCCCTCCTCCGCCAGGAGCCGATCCCCGCAGGTGAACAGGTCCAACGCCGCGTACCCGAGCTCTGGCCAGGTGTGGATGGCGATGTGCGACTCGGCGATCACCACCACGCCGCTGACGCCCTGAGGCGCAAACTTGTGGAACTGGCTGGAGACGATGGTCGCCTGGGCGACCCGCGCCGCCTCCAGCACGAAGGTCGCGATCTGCTCCTGGTCGTCGAGCAGGGCCGTGTCGCAGCCGTACAGGTCGGCGGTCCATTGAACTCCGAGCGGGGTCATGACCGCGCCTCCTCGTCCGATCCGTCGCTAACCCGGGATCGGACGCTCCCGTAGAAGAAACAGTTGCATTCGCCATAACTGGGCAGATACACGTCCTCTCGCACCAGATCGTCCAGGGACCCGGCGAGCAGCTCCGCCACCAGCATGGACACGTCCAGCTCTCCGGGGGGCACCTCGGACGGTCCTCCCTGCATCGAGAGCCACCCGCCCGGCCGGACCAGGGGGAGCACCGCGTCGATCATCTCGCGGAACAGCCTCGCCACGTCCTGCGAGCGCGCGGGGTCCAGCGGGATGTCCGTGAGGTCGAGCACCACGCCGTCGAAGGTGTCTCTCGGCAGCCCGCGCGCGAAGGCCACGCCGTCGCCAATGTGCAGCTCTGTGCGATCATCCAGGCTGAATCCGGGGTTCAGCCACACCTCGGCGAGCTCGACCACGTCCGGGTCGATGTCCACCACCACCAGCCGCGCCTGGGGCGCCCGATCATGGACCCGGCGGGCCACATACCCGTCGCCTCCACCGACGATGAGCACGTCCCGGTCGGAGGACCGCAGGGGCGCGAGGATGGCGTCGTCATAGAGCAGGTGGTCGGTCGAGGCCGTCTGCATGACCCCGTCGATGACCAGGCAGCGCCCATGCTCGACGGTGTCGACCACGAGGATCTCCTGGAAGCTGGACCGGCGCTCCGCCAGACGGCGCGTCACGGCGAGCTCGAAGACGCCGCCGGTGGCGTAGAGCACGGTCGAGAGCAGCTCAGGGGCGGTCTGCGTCTCAGGCATTCTGCGTCTCGGGCATGGGGACCTCGCGGGAGCCACAGCGGGGAGTCGCTCGCTGTCCGTAATGTCGCGTGTCCGGGCGCTGCGTGCGTTGCGCAGACTTGCGCGCAGGTTGTATTCCGAAAAGATGCGGTAAAGCCGCACCTTTCGGGAGGCTTCCGCTGGGCTCGAGGCGAGCGCGAGGCGCGACGGGCCGCGCGGATTCGAGCGTCGGCTGGCTTTCCATCTGGGGCGTGGCCCGATAGCCCATGGCCCGCGGGGTGTGGCGTGGAGCGCGCGGAGGTGATCATCGTCGGCGCGGGCGTCGCGGGAGCATCGGCTGCCCGCTCGCTGGCGCGTCGTCATGACGTGCTCGTGCTGGAGCAGGGCGCGCAGGCGGGGGCGGAGGCCTCCGCGCAGAACGCGGGGATGGTGCGGCGCCTGGTGACGGACGAGGTCGAGCGCGCGCTGGCCTGCCGCAGCGTCGAGCTGCTGCCGGCCTGGGTCGAGGACGGCCTGCCCGAAGGTGCCTTCCGGCGAACCGGGGCGGTGCTGGCGACCGTGGCGGAGGGCGAGCGCGCCGAGGCGCTCCAGGCGGCGGTGTCGGCGCTGCGAGCGCGCGGGATCGGGGTCGAGGCGTCGAGCGGCGCGGCCCTGCAGGAGCTCGCGCCGGCGCTGGCTGGAGCCCACCTGGCGTGGGCGTGGTGGCTGCCCGAGGAGGGCCTCCTCGACGCGCATGCGGTCGTCCAGACCGGGCTCGCCGTGGCCCGCAGGCTCGGGGGCAGGGTGGAGCGCGAGCGGCGCGTGGGCGCGCTGCGGGTCGAGGGCGGGCGGGTCATCGGCGTCCAGACGGCCGAGGGGCCCATCTACGCAGAGCAGGTCCTCCTCGCCACGGGCGCCTGGGGCGCCTGGCTGGCCGCCACCGCGGGGCTTCGGCGCCCCCTGGTCCCGCTGGCCCGCCACCTGCTCCACTCGGACCCCCACCCCCTCGCCCTGGCGCAGCATCCTTACTGCTGGCTGGACGATGCCGGCCTCTACGTGCGCCCCGAGGGCGGCGGCTGGCTGCTCAGCCCCTGTGACGAGACGCCCCTCCCGCCACCCGCCGGCGCGGGATCGGCGGGGCCCGTCGCGCCGGAGACGCGCGGGCTGGCGATGGAGAAGCTGGAACGCCACCTCCCCGCCATCGCCGGCGCGCGCCTCTCGGGTGGTTGGACCGGGCTGCGCACCTTCTCCCCGGATCGGCGCCCCTGGATTGGCCCCGACCCGGATCTGGCCGGGCTCTGGTGGCTGGCGGGTCTGGGCGGAGCGGGGGTCACCTGCGCATTCTCGGCGGGGGAGGCGATCTGTGCCGCGATGGAGGGCGCTCGGGTCCCGGGCCTGGACCTGGCGTCGCTGGACCCCGGACGCAGGACAGAGACCGATCGCCTGCCCCTCGGCGCCGCCCGCGTTCTGCCTTGGAACGATTAATCAGCGTTCAAGTATCACAATGAAAGAGATCACAAAATTCTTGTTGCCTCAAGTGTGATTCCCCGGATAGTGACAACTCGTGACGAGCCGACCCTCCTGTCGGCCGTCGAACCCCCGGAGCGGCCATGAACATGAAGAACATCGGCGCCACCTCCGGCTTCCCGCGTCCGCAACTTGTAGCGGTCTCGCGCGTAGGGTTCGTCGTCGTCGGAACGCGCTGCTGAAACGAGCTCGCCTCGTCTGAGCCCCGGGCCCCTGAGTCCGGTCCCCCGCGTCCATCCAGCCTGACCCACGCTCGTGGGTCTTTCGCCGCGCCACGTACCCCCGTCGTGGCCGGTTTCACGGCGTCTCTGCCACGGAGCGCCGCAAGAGGAGGTGCGCCATGGCGGCGCATTCCAGTACTGGTGTGAGCCTTCCCCTCCCCGAGCGCATCGGATGGCGCTCCGTCTTCGGTCTCGCCTGGCCGATGATGATCTCCAGAATGTCCGACACCTTGATGATGGTGGTCGATACCCTGTTCGTGAGTCGTCTTGGCACCGCGGCGCTCGCCGGCGTCGGCATCGCCATCAGCGGGAGCCACCTCGTGGTGGGCTTCGGCTGGGGCCTGCTCATGGGCGTGCGCGTGGCGGTGTCGCATTACACCGGCGCCGGACGCCCCGAGTCCGCGGCGCGCATCGGCTGGCAGGGCGCATGGCTGGCGGCCCTGCTCGGCGCCATCGCCTGGCTGGCCATTCCCTTCGCCGCCTGGGGCCTCTCGCTCACAGGCGCCGAAGGGGAGGTGCTCCCCCACGCGCTCGGCTTTCTGCAGGTGCGCGTGGCCGGCGCGCCGCTGCTCTTTGGAGTCCTGGCGGTGAGCGGCTACTTTCAGGGCACCGGGGACACCCGGACCCCGATGGTGGGCACGCTGCTGGCCAACGCGCTGAACCTCGCGCTGAACCCGCTGTTCATCTTCGGCTGGGGGCCCGTGCCGGCCCTCGGCGCGGCGGGCGCGGCGCTGGCCACTGTGATCTCCATGGGCGTGAACCTCGCCTGGCTGGGCCTCCGCTTTCTCCGCCACACCCCGCGGGTGGCGCGGGGTCCCCAGCGCGCGCTGCTCGCCGAGATCACCCGGCCGGGCGTGCCGATGGGCATGAACATGCTCCAGGAGATCGGATCCTTCGCGATCTTCATGGCCTTCCTCGCGCACTGCGGCGCCATCCATCTGGCGGCGCACGTGGTGGTGGTGCGCATCGTGCTGATGAGCTTCCTGCCCGGCTGGGCGGTGGGCGAGGCGGGCGGTGTGCTGGTGGGGCAGGCGCTGGGCGGGCGGCGGCCCGAGCTGGCGCGGCAGGCCTGGCGCGCGTCCGTGACCCTCGCGCTGAGCTTCATGGGCGCCTTTGGCGTGCTCTTCGTGGCCTTCCCCGCCACCCTGTTGAGCATCTTCAGCCCGGCGCCCGAGGTGCTGGAGCTGGGCGTGCGCATGCTCTGGATCGCCGCGGCCTTCCAGATCTTCGACGCCGTCGCGACCGTGGGGCTGTGCTGCTTGAACGGGGCGGGGGACAACCGCTTCACGATGGCGCTGCAGCTCATCGGCGCCTGGCTGCTGAAGGTGCCGCTGGCCTGGCTCTTCGCCCTGCCGCTCGGGCTGGGCGCGCCGGGGGCCTGGCTGGGGATGACCCTGGACATCGTGATGCTGGCCGCGCTCTGCCTCTGGCGGATCCGCGGGGATCGCTGGCTCTCGGCGGCCCCTGAGCCAGAGCGACGGCTCAGCGAGGCCCTGGCCTAGTCCGGATCCTCGCGCGTCTCGTAGCCGATGGACTCGAGCGCCCCCGGGGACAGCCCCGGGGGCGCGGAGGGCGGCAGGGTCCGCATGCGAGGCTCGAGCGCCCGGATCCGCGCCTCGTAAGCGCTGACCGCGCCGTCCAGCGAGGGCGGGAGGGTGGCGGGCTCCTGCAGCGCGCCGCCTCGGTAGACGGCGATCGGCGCCCCGACCGGCCGCCCCAGCGAGCCCGCCGCCAGCCGCCAGAGGGCCTGGTCCTGGCCGGCGCGAAGAGACAGGAGGCCCGGTCCCTCCCAGGGGTCCGTGGCGGTGGCGACGACCGGGCTCGCGAGCGGGGCCTGGCCCTCGATCAGCGCGAAGACGCCGCTCAGACCGACCTGATCCTCCACGACGCTCCCGGGGCTCAGGCCCTCGGGCGGAGGTGCGACCACCAGCGGGACGCGCAGGACCTCCTCGCTCAAGGAGGCGCGGTGGTTGAAATAGTAGCCTCCGCCGAAGCTCTCGCCGTGATCGGCCGTCACGATGATCCGCGCGTCCTTGGGCGCCGCGGCGACGAGGCGGCCCAGCTCCAGGTCCAGGGCCTCGATCTCGCAGCGGTACAGCGCGATGACGTGCTGAAGATCGACCTCCGGCAGGACCGGGCGCGGCGGGGCCTCTCCCTGATAGTCCCGTAGCGAGGCCATGCTCCCGTCGATGGCGCCGCGATAGTCGGGGTCACAGGGGCCGGCGGGCTCGTAGGGGTAGTGCGCGTCGAAGTAGTGGACGAAGGCGAAGAAGGGGCCGGTCTGCGTGGCTATCCAGGCCAGCGCGGCCGCGGTCACCTCGGGCGCGCGGCGCTTGGGCTCCTGCCCGGGCGTGCCGCGGTCATCGTATCGGTCGAAGCCCCGGTTCAGGCCGGTCAGGCGCGCCTCCAGCGTGATCCCTCCGACGAAGGCTCCGGTGCTGAAGCCCGCGCGTCGCAGGCGCTCGGCGGCGGTCTCGCCCGTCCAGGTGGAGTCGTTGGCCTTGGGGATGTCGCCGTGCAGGGCGGGCTCCACGCCGGTCATCATCGACCAGTGGGACCAGGAGGTCTCGGGGAAGTGGGTGATCGCCTGCGTCCAGCGCGCGCCGCGAGCGGCGAGCGCGTTCAGGTGCGGCGTGGTGGCGCCCTCGCCGTACAGCGCGAGGTGCAGGGCGCTCACCGTGTCCCAGGAGACGAGGATCACCGACGGCTGCGCCGCGGGCTCCACGGCGGGAGCCTCCTCGCGAGGCGCGCTGGAGCGGGGAGAACAGGAGATCAGGAGGCCCAGGGCGATCAGAGCTGCCATGATGCCCAGTCTAGCATGAGACGATCGATGGACCGGCTGCTGCGTCGCGTCGGGCGGCCGAGGGCGGCCGAAGCGGCGGCGTTCCTGCTCGGGGCGGTGGCCCTGACCTGGCCCATGGCCCGCGATCCCGGCGTCGCCGCGCTGGGGCACCCGCGCGCGGACGGGCTCAAGCACCTGTGGAACCTGGCCTGGATGCGGCGCGAGCTGTGGGAGCAGGGGCGGCTGCCCTTCCACACGGACTGGCTGAACTGGCCCGTGGGCATCGAGCTCTATCCCATCGAGCCGCTCAGCGGCCTCTTCGCGGCCTTGACCCCCGGGATCGCGCTGATCCCGCTCGCCAACCTGCTGGTGCTGCTCAACCTCTGGGCGACCGGCGTGGCGGGGGCCTGGTTCGGGCGGCAGCTCTCGGGGCGGGACGAGGGGGGCTGGGCCGCGGGCGCGATCCTGCAAGGATCAGCCGTGTTTGCTGGCTTCGTGCAGCTCGGGGTGGGTGAGCTCCACCACCTCTGGTGGCTGCCGCTCGGTCTGGGCTGGCTGGTGCGCGCGCGGCGGAGCGGCGGTCTGGGCGCCTTCGTGGCCCTCGGGCTCTGCCTCGCCGGCGCCACGCTGTCCGGCTTCTATATCGGCTTCTTCCTGGCCATCTCGGTGGCGGTCTGGGCGCTCCTGACCCTGGCGCCGCTGCGAGGCCGGACGCTGCTGGGGTACGCGCTGGCCGCCGGGCTCGGGCTGCTCATCATCCTGCCGGCGCTGCGCAGCTTCGGCGGGAGCTGGGAGCAGGGCGAGGTGGCCGATGTAGGCTTCCTCTCCTGGGTTCTGGACGAGCACGACCAGCCCGTCACCGACCCGCCCAGCGCCCGCCTGGAGCCGCTCCACCTGCTGAGCCCCGGCCGCCCGCTGGAGGGGATGCAGGAGGCCTACGGCGGCGGGCGCTACCTCGGGTGGGCGGCGTTGACGCTGGCCGTGTTCGGGCTGTGGCGCCGTCCCCGTGAGGCGGCGCCATGGCTCGTTCTCGGCCTCGTAGGTGTCATCCTGGCCATGGGCAGCGCCCTGGTCTCGGGCGGCGAGGAGCGGCTGGTGGGCGGAGAGCCCCTCTACCTGCCCACCTTCTGGCTGAACCGCGCGCTGGGCTGGGTAGCGGAGCCGCTCAATTTCCCGGTGCGAGCGCTGGGCGTCACGGCGATGGCCGTCGCCGCGCTGGGCGCGCTGGGGGCGCGGGGGAGGGCCACCTGGCTGGCGGGGCTCGCCGTGGTCGAGGTCGCCGCGCTGCAAGAGATCGACAGGCCCTGGCGGAGCTTCGCGCCCGAGGACGCCGCGGTCCTGGCGGAGGTGGCCGATCACCGGGGCCACGCGCTGGTGGACCTCGCGCTGATCTGGCGTGGGGACGCCGAGAACCGCTGGAGCGCCTTGTCCTCTCAGCTCGTGCATCAACACCCCATCCAGGCCGTGCCCATCGAGCGCATCGAGCACTTCGCCCCGGAGGGCGCGCGCTTCGTGGGTGCTCTGGGGCTGGTCGCCGATCTGGAGCCGCTGTACAACCGCCAGCCGGGCGGACTCCCGCGGGCAGTCCAGGACTATCGTGGTGATCTCGCGCTTCTGCGGGACGCCGGCTTCCACGAGCTGCTCGTGAACTACCGCGGCGGCCGCGAGCGCCTCCCCGACGGGCTGGTCGCGGCGCTCAGCGCGCTCTGCGGCGAGGCGCTGGCGCTGAGCGCCTCGCGCGGGCTGTGGGAGATCCCGGAGATTGCAGCCTCTAAAGAGGAGCTTCAGGCTTGGAAGGAGGCGCATGACCTGGCCGTCCAGGCGCGCGCCGCGCGCGAGCAGGGGCCCGGCCCGTCCTGGTAGCGGCCGCGCTCAGGGCCCCAGCCTGGCGTACCAGACCTCGCTCTGGCCGCGCACCCACCAGGCCCACACCACGTGGAACGTTCCATCCGGCGCGACGGCCAGGCTGGGCAGACCCGGCTTCTTTCCTTGCATCCCGGACACGCGCGCTGGCGCGCTCCAGGCGCCCTCCCGTCGCAGGCTGTAGACCAGATCGGCCTCCGCGCCTCCGTCCCAGCCCCAGACGGCGCAGAGCACGCCGTCCTCGTTCATCGCGATCTCCGGGTCATAGTGGTAGCCCCCCAGGCCGGCGCTCAGAGACGCGATCGCGCCGCCAGGGTCGCGCAGCAGGATGTGGAGCGGCTGGTCCATGATCCGGTGGAACCACGTCATCCAGGGGGCGCCGTCTCCCTGGAACGCGAAGTGGGGGCGCTCGCCCCAGGCCCGGCCTGCGCTGGCGTCCACGGCCGGCTCCCACGCGCCGTCGCGACCGATGGCGAAGACCACCTGATTCTCGCCGCCTCCGGGGCCGAGATCCCAGCCGGCGAGCACGCTCCCGTCGGGGCGACGCTCGACGTTGGTGTGCCAGGCCTCGCGCCCGTTCACCCCGCCAGGAGGGGAGGGGAGGGGGGTGACGGTCTCCCAGCGCCCGCCGCGTCGCCAGCGGCTCATCGCCTGAAAGGGGGCGCCGGGCGCCAGCGCGCGCTCGATCCAGACCACGGCCAGATCCTCGCCCGCGGCGTCGGCGACGTGCGCGCTCCCGACCTCGGCGCCCGCGGCCTCGTTGACCACCTCGGGCTCGGACCAGCTCCCGGCGCGCCAGGTCGAGACCAGCACGCGGCCCTCGTCCGAGCGGGCGGGCTCAGTGTGATCCCAGCTCACCACGGCGGAGCCATCCATTCTGACAACGAGATCGGGCCCCCAGTTCCGTCCTGAGGTGGATCCGAAGGGCTCGGGCGGCGTGAACGCGCCCCAGGCGCACGGGAGCTCGGCGCCGCAGGCCGCCTGGACGGGGCGCAGCCGGTGGCGGAGCAGGTCGCCCGCCGCCGTCTGCGCGTAGTAGACGACGTGCAGCGCGCCGTCCGGCCCGGCGGCGATCTGGGGCCGGAGGCCGCCCTCCTCGGCGCTGATGCGCGAGAGCTCGCTCCAGCCGGCGGCCGCGCGCGGGCTCGACCCCGCGGGGGCGGGGCGATCGTGGAAGCGCGGGAAGCCGGTCGGGTCCTGAAGCGCCGCGCCGGAGACCTGGCCGGGGACGGGCGCGGGGGGCGGGGCGACGGCGGGCCGGGGCGCGCTGTGCTGCGCCGGCGCGGGGCCGTCGGAGGGTGAACAGGACAGCAGCCACCACATGCTCGCTCCACGCCGCGGAGGGCAGTGTATCCTCTCCCGCGATGGTGATGTCCTGCCGGCTGTGGATCCTCGCGCTCTCTGGCCTGGCCCTGGCCGCGCCCGCCCCGCTGGACGTGGTGGAGCTCCCCGCGACCACGTTCACGCTCGGGAGCGAGCGGCAGCCAGACGAGGGGCCGCCGCGGGCGCTGAACCTCCCCGCCTTCGCCATCGACCGGCGGGAGGTGCGGCTGGGCGATTACCGCGCGCTGGCGCCTGGCGGCGTCGGCCTGGGCCTGGACCACCCCGTCGTCGGCGTGACCTGGGCCGAGGCGGACGCCCACTGCCGCGC
>CAZKWG010000004.1:0-36164 GCA_964556105.1 uncultured Enterobacterales bacterium
CCCCGACCGTCTTTGCAGATCTACTGGTCGCCAATCCGGAGTTCGACCCCCTGTGGAGCCGCCCCGAGTGGCCACAGATCGAGTCCGCTCGCCGGGTGTGGACCGACGCCGCGACGCTGGGGCGTTAGGTAAGCTATATAAGCTAGTCTTCGATCAGATCTTCCAGATCCGCCGGATCGACCTGGCAGTGCCCCTCGCCGTCCACGTGGCCGAGCGTCTGGGTCAAGGCCCCCACGAAGTGGCGGAGGGTGGTGACCGCGCTGAACCGACCCACCTCGTAGCCCAGCTGAGAGACCTCGATGTCGTCCAGCTCCACGGACTCGATGACGCCGTCATGGTCGCCGTCTGCGTCGAAGATCGCCTGACCTCTCACCTCCGCGTCCGGGTTCTCCAGGCCATCATAGAACAGATGGTCGCCGTGGATGGTGAACTGTGTACCATCCTCGCCCCCCGCAGGGATCGTGAGATCCTCAGGCTCACAGTTGTAGGTCGTGTCGGTGGCGAAGGACCAGTCGAAGGTCTTCGCTTCGCCGCCGCAGGTGAGCGTGCCCTTGACGCGGATGGAGAGCGTGCCCAGCTCGGTGACCTGAGCCTCGGTGGCGTTGCCGGCGACGGCGCCCGACGCGGGGGAGATGGCGAAGCGGGCGTAGGCGTAGTGGGTGGACGGGACCTCCGCCGAGCCCACGACGTGCGGGCCGGCGCCCACCATCTCGAAGACCTGCTGGCCCTCCACCACGCCGACCTCCACCCCGTCTCCGTCGAGCAGCGCCACGTCGCCCATCGCGAGGAGGAAGCTGTCGTAGACCACGGAGCAGCCGTCCACGAAGTCGGCGGCGGGGATCCCCTCCTCGATGTACGACTCGCCCCAGGTCTCGGCGGTCCATTCGCCGCCCCCGCAGGCGGACAGCGCGAAGAGAGGCAGGATGAAGGTTCGCTTCATGACGTTCACGGCTCCAGGTTGAGGGTCCAGGTAGGGGTGCTGACCAGGCCGAAGAGGACCGTGTTGGCGAAGGTGCCGTCGGCGTGCGTCAGCGTGCCGTCGCCGTCGGCGTCGCCCGCGGCCCAGTCGGCATAGGAGAGCGCGTGGCCCAGGTCTACGCGCAGCGTGATGGCGGAGGGCGGGGTCGCCGCGTCGAGGACGACCTCGAAGGGCAGGCCCGCGACCTCCGTGTCGGGCGCCACCTCGAAGCGGAAGGGCAGCGTGATCCCGTCCACGCTGGCCGTGCCCTCCAGCGCCGCCGCCGGGTCCGGCGCCACCGCGAGGCGCCCGGTCGCGTACGCGCCCTCGTAGCAGGAGGCGAGGCCCAGATCGACCTCCTCCCCCAGCAGGTCCACCGTCCAGGTCCCCGTCCGCTCGCCCGCGACGTCGCCGGCGAAGTCGTGCCCGGGGTGGGCGTGGGCGGTGGAGAGGAGCGACCAGCCCCAGAGGCCGGCCGTCTCGGCCGGGGCCTCCAGCCGCAGATCGGAGAGCGTCAGCGTTGCGGCAGAGAGCGAGGCCGTGACGCCGGGCGCTGGCGAGATCTCAGCCTCAGACGCCAGCACGATCACGGGCACCTGCAGCAGGGCGCGATCCTCGCCCGCGCAGGCGACGAGCAGCATGAACAGCATCAGGACCTCCAGCCGACGGCGAGGCGGAGCGCGCGCGCTTCCCCCGCCGTGAAGTGTCGAACGGGCAGCTCGCTCAGGGGCTCGGCCGGATCCCAGCGGGAGGGGAAGAAGAACTCTCCGTCCTTCCGCTCCGCGCCAAGCACATTATCGATATCAATGGAGATTGTCCAGCGCCTCCAGTCGGCGTGCGCCGTGAGATCGAGCGCGCCGCCCGGGTCGCTGGAGAAGCCGCCCGGCAGCGGCCTTGGGCCGAGCACCCAGCCGCGCAGCCCGCCCGTGAGCGCCACCGGCCCCAGCGGCAGCTCCGAGGTGCTCACCCCGAGCGCGCCCTGCAGGCGCGGCGCGTAGGGGATGGGCGTCCCCGTCTCGACATAGACCCCGTCGGACCAGGTGAATGCGCCGTCCAGGAGCAGGCGCTCGACGGGTCGCCAGGAGGCGCCCGTGTCGATCCCCAGGCGGCGGGTTCGGCCGGTGGCGAGGAAGCGCGCGGCGGCGTGATCGAAGACGATCTCGTCGGAGATGCGCGTCCCGAAGCCCGCCGCCCGCAGCTCCAGCCCCGCCACGGGCCGGGCGCGGAGCCCGATCTCCCCCGCGTCTACAAAGGACACGGGGGCCACCTCACCCGGCTCCGTGCCGCTGGCCTCGGGAGAGCGGAAGCCCCGCCCCAGGGCCAGGAAGCCGCTCACCCGCGCCTCGGGCCGCAGCGCGACGGCGAGCTTCGGCGCCAGCGCCGGCGCCCAGGCGAGCGCGTCGGACGCGTCCACGACCGGCGCGCCATCCACCAGGCTCGGCGTGTAGCGGACCAGGAGGAGATCGGCCCGCAATCCAGGCTCTACGCGGATCCCTGGAGTGGGCCGCCACGCGCCGTCCACCCAGACGCCCAGATCGGCCTGCCTGCCCGTCGCGGCCACGCGGGTCTCCCAGGTCTCGTAGGTCGTGGTCACGCCCTCCTCGGACTGAGCGAAGCGCTCGCCCCGGCCGTCCAGGCCGCCGCGCAGAGAGAGCGACTCCGACGCGACCCAGACCCCGCGCAGGCGCGCGCCCGAGCTCCAGGCACGGTGGATCTGCCGCGACCCGTCGCCGTGCTCCGAGTCGGCGTACCAGCCGGTAAAATTCTGATCCAGCCGAAGCGCTCGCAGGCCAGACCAGGCCGTGAACCTCCACCCCAGCGTGGTGTCGCCCCCCGAGAGCGCGGCGACCCCCAGGGCGCGCTGGGAGCGCACGCCGCCCGAGCCCGGGTAGGCGTCGTAGAAGTCCACCTCGCCGGCGAGCAGGTCGTCCTCGCGCAGCACACCCGGCGACGCGAAGCGCCCGTCATAGGCCAGCACGAAGGCCCGCGCCTTGGCCGCGCCCAGGCTGCCCGCGAGGCCCGCCCCCGCCCGGAGCTGCCGCCAGTCCCGCGCCTCGCCCACGCCCTCGCCCAGCTCGAGATCGGCCACCAGAAAAGTTCCTGGATCCTGACCTTCTGGGCGCCAGGAGGCCGTCGCGCTCGCCGAGCGATCCGTCCCTCCCCCGAGCGTCAACGCCGCGCCCTCCTCCTCGAGCCCCAGGCGCAGGTCCGCCGAACCGGCGACGGCGAAGTCTCCCACCTCTGCCCGCCAGGTCCCGGGGTGCAGGTCCAGCCCACGCACCAGGATCGACGGGAGGAAGTGCAGATCCAGGTAGCCGTGCCCGTGGACGTTCGAGACCTCGTTCAGCGGCACGCCCTCCAGGCTCACCGCGACGTCGGCGCCGTGCACCGCGTCGAAGCCGCGGAGAAAATACTGGTACGCCTTCCCGTGGCCGCCGTGGGCCGACAGGTGCATGCCCGGCATGGCGCGCAGCAGATCGTCGGCGGAGCGCGCGGGCAGGGTCTCGATCTCCGCGCGGTCCAGCGAGCGCGAGGTCGCCGCCTCAACAGGGCGCTCCCCCTCAATGATCACCTCCTCCTGCTCCTCGTCGCCGGCGAGCGCCGGTCGCGAGATCAAGGCGAGGAGGATGGGGAGCTCGGGTCGCACGTGTCGTCCTCTGGTCCGCGCCACTTCCGCACCGGGGTGAGCACACGATACGCACGAGCAGCCTCGGGCGATCATCGCTCCCCGCGCGCGGCGCGCCGCGCGCCGGTAGACCTCGTCGATGTGTTTGCCGTCCTGCGGACCCGCGTGATCGGCGGGAGCTGCGGGAGCGGCGTCTGGCGACAATTGACGCGCCGGGCATGACTGCACAACGTGGCAATTTGTCGCGTCGGCGCGCAGCGCGGTCTTCCGTCCCGCTCGCCCGCGGCCCGCTTGCGTCCAGGGCGGCGCCGTGGCAGAGATGAGCGCATGAATTCCGCGATGCTCCACCGCTCTCCCTCCGCCGACGGCCCGTGAACGCCGCCGGCCTGGACAGCAGCGCCGGCCTGGCGTTCTCGGCTTACGCCCCGACCCCGCTCACGGAGGCCTGGAGCCTCGCCCGCAGCCAGCAGGGCGAGCCCGTCGAGCGTCTCACCCGACGTTTCACCTTCGTCGAGCACGCCCTGCGCCTGCTGGTCAGCGTGCTGGACGCCGAGCGCGTCAGCCTGGGCCTCCCCGCCCCTGGGGCGCGCGACCAGCTGGTCGATCGCCTGGACCGACCCACCCTCGGGCTGCGGGCCGCGGCCGTGCGCGCGCTGGCGAGCCTGATCGTTCGCCACCCCGACACGCAGCTCCGCCCGCTCCTCGAGGCCATCGGATCCGGCGAGGAGCTCACGCCCTCTGACCAGGCGCTCAGAGAGCTCATCACGCTGCGCAACACGTTCGCCCACGAGCTCCAGCTCTGCCCGCCCGAGCAGACGACGCTGGAGCTCCTCGACCAGACGACGCCGCTCCTCCGCACCTTCATCCTCGGCCTCGACGCGCTGAAGCAGACCCCGCTGGTCGTCGTGGAGCGGATCGACGATCGCCTCGACGGGCGCGCGGAGGCGCGGATCCTGGTGTTCCAAGGGCCCGAGCCCCGCCTGCTGCCCCTCCAGGAGCGCCCGTCGGCGCCGGCCCGACGCCCAGCGCTGCTCACGCAGACAGGCGCGCTGATCTCCCTCGCCCCTTGGGTCATGTTCTCCGATTTTGGCGAGAGCGGCCCCGCCCATCTACGCACCCTGGACACCTGGGCCAAAGACGGTCCAACCTACAGCCGCGCCGGCGCGAGCCGCGCCGCGACCCCCGCCGAGCTGCGAGATCGGCGGGCCGAGAAGGTGCTCAGCGAGCTCTCCGCGCTCCCCCGCGCGGCGCAGCACGGACTCGCCGCCCTCTGGCGCAGGCTCGTCCGACAGGACGACCCCCAACCGCCGCCATACCTCCCCGGCTACCGCGTCGAGCGCCTGCTCGGCCGCGGCGCCAGCGGCGCGGTCTGGCTGGCCCGCGACCAGACGACCCTGCGCCCCGTCGCCCTGAAGATCCTCCACCCCGTCCTCGCCGAGAGCCCCCAACAGCGCGCCCGCCTGGAGCGGGAGCACGCCCTGCTGAGACGCGTCACTCACCCCGGCGTGGCCCGCGTCTACGAGCTCCTCCCGAGCACGCCGCTCGGTCCGGTGCTGGTGATGGAGGCGGTCGAGGGACAGCCCCTGGATGAGCGCTGCGCCGAGCGCCCCCTCGACCCGACGACCGCGGCGCGCCTCTCTGCGCGGGTCCTGCATGCGCTGGGGGCGCTGCACGCCATGGGCCTGGTCCACCGCGACGTAAAGCCCGCCAACATCCTGATCGACGCGCGAGGTGAGCCGCGCCTGGTGGACTTCGGCGTCGCCCGAGCGGAGGGCCTCTCCAACATCACCGGCTCCATGGACGTCGTCGGGACACAAGCCTATGCGGCGCCCGAGCAGCTCCTGGGCGGAGAGGTCGACGGTCGCGCCGACCTCTTCGCCGTAGGTCGCATGCTGCCGACCCTGTGCAGCGCGGACGGCGACTGGGGGGCCCGGCTGGGCCGCCTGCCCGGCGCTTTGCAATGTATCGTGCGACGCGCAACCCAACAGGACCCCGCGTCTCGATACCCCAACGCGCTCGCGATGCAGCGCGATCTGGAGGCCCGCGAGGTCGAGGGCTGGGACGGGCCGCCCGTGGGCGTGGGCGATCTGCTGCCGGGCGGGCTGCGCCTGCTGCGGCAGGTGGACGAGCTCCTCGAGAGCGTCTGGCTCTTCGCCGCCCTGCCCGTAGCGGGAGGCCCCGAGATCGGCGTCCTGGTGGCCGGTGGGGGTCGCGCCGGCTGGGACGAGCTGGCCCGCCGGCTGGAGGCCTGCAAGCCGGAGACCCGCCACGCGGCGCGCTGCGGCGGCCTGCGCCTGGGCGAGGACGGGCTGGCCTACGCGGAGCTGCGCGGCGACCAGCCCGAGCTGTGGGCGAGGCGGCTGCTCGGCCTCCCTGAGCCGGAGCAGAAGGCCGAGACGAAGACGGAGTGGAGCGACACCGGCCGCCTGGCCGCGGCGGTGGGTGGGGTCGCCGCGCTCGCGGCGGGCGCCGCGGCCACGGCGGGCCTGAGCCTCTGGCTGAGGCGGACGCTGGTGAAGAGCGCCGAGGCCGGCAGGGTCGCGTCCTCCACCCCTCCACCGACGCCCACGCCGTCCGCGCCCGCCGGCCCGCCGCTCTCGCGCGAGCTGCTGCTGCGTCATGCCCAGGGCCTCGGCCTGCTGCTCCACGCGATCGCCCACGCGGCGCGGGAGACCCACCTGGACGAGCCCACCTGGGCGAAGCTCTGCAGCTCGGCGTTGGACGCCCCCCTGCGCGTGTTGGGCCAGGAGGGCGAGTCCTGGTGTGGCCCCGTCGGCCAGACCCTGGCGCGGCTGGAGGGCCGATCCGGGCTGCTCGCCGGCATCACGGGGCTCATCCAGCCCACGCCCTCGCCGTTGGCCTTGAAGAGCGCCGAGCGCGCCGTGGGCGCGCTGAGCCAGGTGGTGGACACCACGCTCAGCCAGCGCGGGGCCCTGAACACCCTCCCCTTCGCGCGGCCCGCTACGGAAGGTGGCTGGGAGATCCTGCGGATCGTCGATGGGGCGCGGCTGTGGACGCGAGTCCGTTGAATATCAAACTATTTTTACTAGTATACGAGCCGGCCGCGCGCCGAGATCAGCCCTCGATCTGACCGCCGAGATCCTTGATCTTCTTGATCAAGGCGCCGAAGTTCTCGTCGTGCTCCATCTGGATGAGCGGCTTCTGCACGAGGTCCTGGCTCTCGTGGACGGCTCTCTTCATCATGGCCTGCTCCTTTGGATCCTCGACGTCCTTGATCCCCTTGCCCTTGCCCACGCTGCGGTAGGTCTCATACGGGTGGTGGAGCGCCGGCTTGACCGCCGCCATCGCCTCGTATTGAAGCTGCAGCTCGCAGATGTGGTCCTCGACCTGCAGGCCCAGGTTGACGTCGCCGTACCCCAGCGCGCCGCGCCCCTTCGCGTCCAGCTTGCCTTTGATCCGCGCGATCTTCACGTTGGGACTGGCCGCGATGCCGTCCAGCGCCGCCAGCATCCCCGCGCAGTCCTTGTAAGTCAACGTCGCCCGCACGATGTCCAGCAGCTTGGAGACGTCGCCGCCGTAGTCGTCCTTCGCCTTCTCCTGGGCTCGCCCCTTGTCTTTGAGCGATCCCATCCCGCTCGCCGGCTTCAGCACCTCCACGTATTTACCTTTCTTCACCTCCGGCTTGTTGTCCGGGTGCCGCTGCTGCCAGACCTTCCGGTCGTAGGGTTTGAGCACCCGCGTGAACTTCACCGCGCCGGTCGAGGTGATGAGCCCCTCCACCAGCTCCGAGAACGGCCCCACCGCGTTCGCCGCCTGATCGTAGAGCGCCTCGAGCGGGTTGTCTTCGGGCAGCCGCTGGTGAACGGATCCACTCGGCCCCCGCACGATGTCCTGCTGCTGCCCTCCGCTCTGCTGGGCGAGGAGCGGGTCGGGGAGCGCGTCGTTCAGCGGATCCTGGAGCCAGTCCGGTCCCCGCGGGACGGCGAGATGGTTCGTGTCGGGGAGGGCGTTCTGATTGGTCCTGGCCATCGTAGGCTCCGTTCTGCTGAGGGGGATGTCTGTTCGACACCCGAGCGGCACGAGATGGCAACGGCGCCGGTCTGGGGCGCCGGTCTGGCCCGTAGAAAGGGCGACCCACGATGTTCGACGCGGCCCCGGCAGATCGGACTAATACGGCAGCCGACGCGCGACCTCCTCGATCGGGAGCCCGGAGAAGATCGGGAGCGCGAGCAGGCGCGCCGCGGCGTCGCCATCCCCCAGCCGAGCGCGGGCCCGGTCCACCAGCGCGTCCACCAGGACGGAGCGCACCGACGAGAGGCGTGGATCCTGCTGGATCGCCAGGACGCCGGGGAGCCCGCCGCGCAGCTCGGCCTCGAGCAGGGCGGCGCGCAGCCAGGGGTCCAGGCCGGGGGTCCCGAGCGGAGCGTCCAGGGCGGCCAGCGCCTCCTCGCTCCGCCCCAGGGCGAGGAGCGCCCGCGCGCGGTGAAGGTGCAGAAAGCTGGTCGTCCGATCCCGGTAGCCCAGCCTGCGCGGCGAGCTCCGGACCAGCGACAGCGCGCCGTCCGCCGCCGCCAGCGCCTCGTGGGCCCGCCCCAGACGCGACAGCGCGTCCGCCAGATCGCCGAGACAACGTGGTCTCTCGTCGATGCTGGCGCAGGCTGCGCCCTGCTGCCGCAGCGCGAGGGCCTGGTCGTGCTCCCCCGAGAGCGTCGCCAGCAGCGCCTGCGGCCCGAGCAGGTGCACCTGCAGGTCAGAGCGCCAACGCCACCCCAGGGTCAGGGCGAGGATCGCCTGCGCGCCCTCCCGGTCCAGGCGATCGATGCGCCGCACGGCGCGGCTGCCGATGGCCCTCGCCAGCCACTCCCCGCGCTCGTCGGGGTCCAGCAGCGTGACCAGGCGCTCGAGCTGCGCCTCCCAGCGCGCCTGCGCCGCCTCGTCCGCGCTGTGGTTGGCCGCGGCGAGGAGGATGACCAGCAGCTCCAGACGCTCCTCCTCCAGGAGGTGCGCGCTCAGGTTGGGGTCCTCGATCAGGGGCTCGGCGACACGCGCCGCGCCGCCCCAGTCGCCGCCCGCGTCCAGATCCCGCGCCCGCCGAAGCGGCGCCGAGACGTCCGCGACCGTGTGGCCCAGGCCCGCGAGCGCCTGCTCGAGCGTCTGCGCGGGGATCACGCTCGGGTAGCCGCGGTCGTCCTCCGCGGGCACGAGCAGCTGGGCGCGAGGTCGCGCCTCTCGTCGCAAAATCAGCTTCTCGGATATTTTTCCGACACCGACGACCCGTCCCGCCGCGTCTACGGCGCCGGTCGCCACGAGGAGCGGCGAGAGGCTCAGCGCGCGCGCCGCCGAGCATGCCGCCAGCGCCACCGCGAGGCCCGCCGAGCTGCCCTGCCAGCCCTCGATGTCGTCAAACATGACCACGAAGCGCGCCTCTGGCTCGCCGAGGACCAGGCGAGCGCCCTCCAGCGCGCAACGCAGCGCGTCGCGCGTGCTCGGGTCCAGACCGCTCTGGAGCCGGTCTTCGTCTCCGGCCTCGCGGCTGACCCGAACCTCTACAAAATATCCTCCTTCCTGATTTTCTTCGCCTGAAGGACCGATGACCGGGAAGGCCATCACCCCGACCTGTCGCTGAACGGGCGGGGGCGTGATCGCCGCCTGTGCGGCCACCCGCGCGCGCGCCTCCGTCCAGGCGGCGGCGGGCAGGCGCGGGGCCAGCGCGAGGAGGAGCTGGCGGGCATGAACGCGCACGCGCAGCTCGCTGCTGTCCAGCGCCTCCGCGGCGAGATCCCAGGCCCGCTCGGGCCTGTGCGCGGCGAGCGCGCCCTCGACCCGCGGCAGGAGCCGGCTCACGACGTGACCCGAAATTCGATATGCTCATCGCCTGTCTGCACGGACCAGTCTCCGGGCGCGGCGGGGCAGCACCAGCCCTCCGGCCTCTGGACCGCGGCGACCTCCACCCCGTCCCGCGTGAAGCGCCCCCCCGCGGCCCGAGAGAGCAGGAGGACGGCGCCGTCGCCGGGGAGCTCCGTCAGGGCCAGCTCCCAGCCCGGGCCGCGGCTCAGGGTGCGCCAGGGGGAGGGGGCCGGCAGCGCGGAGGCGGCGGCGGCGCGCATCGGCTGGGTCCCGCGGAAGGCGGCCAGCGAGATGACGATGTCCAAGCCCAGGCGCCAACGCACGAGGTCGGAGAGGTCGGACGCGCCCTCGCGCGGGGCGACCCCCTCCGGCCAGCGGCTGGCCTCCACCGCCTGCCAGAGCTGAATCGCCGGATCTCCCGGCCTCGGCGCCCGATCGCGCAGCAGCTCGGTGGCCGCCTGCGCGTGCGCCGTCCAGGCCTCTGGGAAGGCCCGCAGGGCGCGGCCGGCCTCGTCCACCGGCCCGGCGACGAGCGCCGCGCGGGCCAGAAAGGTCGCGCCGGCGCAGAGCTCGTCCATGGCGCAGAGGGCGTCCCAGCTCTCCGCGTCGTCGTCGTCCTCGTCGATGGCCAGCAGCGCGTCCAGGGCGTCCTCCGCCGCCTGCGCGAGGTCCTGCGCGACCGCCGACGCGCTCAGCTCGGCGCGAAGTGGCGGGAGCAGCGGCTCATCCGGCGCCAGGCGCTCCAGAAGCCCCGCCAGGGCCGCCTGCTCCAGCGGCTCGGCCTCGGGGTCGGCGCGGGCCTCCAGGAGCTGTGCGCGCAGCAACTCCAGCTCTTCACGACGCATGATCGTTCTCCTCGCCGGGGCCTGTGTCCCGCGTCGCCTGGAGGGACGCGCCGCGCTGGTCCCGGCGGACAGCGGCGCGCTCATTTTGTCGACCGCTCGTCGGGGCGCCCGCGGTCGCGCGGCGGTGGACCCTGGCGCGAAAGCAGGTGATCAGATGGTTCGTCCGGGAGGTGACCACCAGGACACCCAGCCGGCCCCGATAGCGGTACCGCGCTCTGGCGTCGTCGCGCTGCACGCGGCGCGCCAGGATGGCCTCATCGACCGCGCGCTCCGCGGCGGCGAGCCAGACGTCGTGGTTCCGGTCCAGGACCTCCACCGCGATGGGCCGCTCCGCGACCAGGAGGTGATGCCCCTCGCGGTTGGAGACGCCGACCGTCCGCAGCTTCGTCCAGTCCTCGTGCCAGGCCGCGAGCTCGCCGAAGACCTGCCACCAGGCCTCGCCGGGGTTGAACACATGCTTGAGCACCTTGCGCCAGCGCATGGCCCTGCTCGCGTAGGGCTGGATCTTCATGCCGACAACTCCAGCTTCAGTCGAATATCTTGTATCGCGCGCTCCAGATTCTTGCGCGCCGCCTCGCGCGCCTTCGACGCGTGCTCCTGCGGCCAGATCACGCGGATCATCGCCAACGAGAGGTGCTCGTGCCCGCCGTCATGGGGCGCGCTCAGGGCCGTCTGGATGCGCGCGAGCACCTCCTCCTCCGGCTCGTGGAGCTCGGTCGCGAGGTCGGCGGCGAAGGGAGAGGGGTCGCCCCGGAGCGCCAGCAGCAGGAGCACGCGGCGGCGAACGGCCAGCGTCGGCAGGGCTCGGAGCACGTCGTGGCGCATCCCGCGCAGCTCGATCGCCTCGGGCGAGACGAGGGCGACCTCTGGAACGACCTCACGAATTCCAATCGTGTAACGGCTGTTACTTCCATGTGGCTCGGCGCGCTGCTGCCGCTCCCGCCGCCAGGTCTCCGCCTCCGCGGCGTTGGACAGCCCCGCCGCCATGCCCCGCTCGGCGTGATCGCGGCGCCCGCGCCGGCGGCCGCGGTCGATGAGGTGGTTCTTCAGGACCTGACGCCGCCAGGCGGCGGGGCTCACTGCCTCAGAGGGCGCCAGCGCGCGAGGTCGCTGGCCGGGCTCGAAGGCGCAGAGCGCGATCAGCGCCTCGTCCAGGACCTCGTCGACCTCGTCCTCGCCCGGCGACTGCAGCCAGCGCTGCACGCGCGGCCTCCACTCCTGGCGAAGGAGCTCGACCGCCTCACCGCCGAGGCCACGCTCGCCCCGCTCCACCCACGCCAGCAGGCCATCCTGTACGAGATCGCTCATCGCCCGCCTTCAATCGAGTGAGGCGAGGAGATATCACACCCGGAGGGTGTCTGGGAAGGGCGCTCGGCTCCGAAGGTCGATCGTGCGACCATCTTGCGCCCCCTGCCCCATCGGGTCATCCAGAGTCGGAGAGGTCTCCCATGAGCGCTACGAACGTCCTGCGCGTCTTCCCCCTCGGCTCGCCGCCCTGGCCGACGCTCGATCCCTTCCTCTTCTGTGTCTGGCACCTCGATGATTATCCTGCGGGGAACAAGGATCTCGGGCCAGCCGCCTCGCTGGAGGGGCGCTCGCTCGGCCAGGATTTCGCGGGCAAGGACAACTGGCGGATGTACCACGGCGAGACCGTGCCAGGGTTCCCTCAACACCCCCATCGCGGCTTCGAGACCGTCACCGTCGCGCGACGCGGCTTCATCGACCACTCGGACTCGCTCGGCGGGCGGGCGCGCTACGGGCGCGGGGACGTCCAGTGGATGACGGCGGGCAAGGGGGTGGTCCACTCGGAGATGTTCCCGCTGCTGGACGCCACGGCGCGAAACCCGCTGGAGCTCTTCCAGATCTGGTTGAACCTGCCGGCCAAGGACAAGATGAGCGACCCGCACGTCACGATGCTGTGGAGCGACGGCGTCCCGGCCGTGCGCTGCGAGGACAATGATGGTCGTGTAACGGATGTTACTGTCGTCGCGGGCGACTACGGGGACGCCCGCCCTGGCGCGCCGCCTCCTCGGTCCTGGGCCTCTCAACCCGGGAGCGATGTCGCCATCTGGACGCTGCGCATGGATCCGGGCGCCACCTGGACGCTGCCGCCCGCGCTCGCCGGATCCAACCGTGTGTTGTACTTCTTCCGCGGCGGCACGCTGAGCCTGGGCGAGCAGGCGCTGCCGAGCGGGCATGCCGCGGTGCTGCGACCCGAGGTGGCGCAGATCCTGACGAACGGCGCGGAGGAGGGCGAGGTCCTGCTGCTCCAGGGCCGCCCCATCGCCGAGCCCGTGGTGGCCTACGGCCCCTTCGTCATGAACTCGCGCGCCGAGATCGAGCGCGCCTTCGCCGACTATCAGCGCACCCGCTTCGGCGGCTGGCCCTGGAAGAACCATGGCCCCGTGCACGGGACGAAGGCCGAGCGCTTCCTCGATCCCGGCGCTCTCTCGCACAGCGAGTCCCTCGGCTCACAGAAAGGCTGAACCTCGTCCCCTGGAGCCGCGATGGGCCCCCTCCTCTTCGTCCTCCTGCCCTCGGTGTGGAGCGCGCCGGTCACGCTCCCGAACCCGGCCTACTCCCAGGGCTCCTCTGCTCAGGAGCAACCTGCGCAGGCGCCCGTCGCGGCAGAGCCCTCCGCCGCGCCCCTGCCCGACACGGTGCGCGTCGTCTACACGGGCGGCAGCGGCGGCGTCGGCTCGGTCAAGTACAGCTTCGAGGTGCTGCGCGACCTGGACCGCCTCGGAGAGTCGGCGAAACTGGAGAAAATCCAGGCCTTTCACGGGGCCTTGGCGCAGGACGAGTGGCTGCTCTGGGGCGAAGACCGCAGCGTCATCGCCCTGCTCCGGGCGCTGAATCTCGAGGCGATCACCTGCGAGGCGCCGCGCGAGACCGCTACCGTGGTCACCAGCCAGGACGTGCTGGTGCTGGACGGCGAAGACGCGCCGCTCTGGCTCGCGAAGATGCCGGGCGAGCGCAGGCCCGCGACCTGGCGGCGCTGCCTGGCCGGCGACGCGTCGCTCACCCTGGTCGGCCCCCAAGACGCGCCGCTCCCCGACTGGAGCCTGAAGCGTTGGGAATTCCGTCGCGCCCTGGAGGGCGTCGTGCGCGAGGGCGAGCGGACCGATCCCATCACCATCGTCGGTCGGCCGCTGCAGGAGCTGGCGCGCAACGTGACGGCCATCGAGGGCCTGCTCGCCGAGCACCCGGGCGCGCTCTATGTCGACGCGGGCGACCTGCTCGACGGCGCCAGCTCGGTCCATGAGGGCGCGCTCTCGCTCCACCGGCCCACCTCGCTGGCCGTCGCGACGCGCCTGAGGCCCGCCGCCCTCGTCCCGGGCAACAACGAGCTCCTGGCCGGCGCGCAGGCCTTCTTCGACGAGACGAGGGCGAGCGGCCTGCACTGGGTCGCGACCAACTGGTCCAGCACCAACCCGGCGCTCGACCTTCCCCGCTCCGCGGTGCGCGCCGTCCAGACCAGCGGCGGGACCGTGCAGATCGCCTTCCTCGGCGTCGTCGATCCGGCGCTTCAGGACTATATCCCCGCGCTGGCCACCGAAGGCGTGACGCTCGCCGACCCGATCGCCACGCTGAACGCGGAGGTAGACCGGCTCAGGGCCACGGAGACGCCGCCCGACGTCGTGATCCTGCTGACCACCGCCAGCGACGAGGTGCGCGCCCAGATCCGTCGGCAGGTGCGCGGGATCGACGTGATGATCGGCGACCCGAGCTTCGCTACCTTGCGCGTGCTGGAGGATCGCGCGACGCTGCGGCCGCTGCCGCCCGGGGCCAAGGGCGCCGCGCTGACGGTGCCCATGGACGGGATCGGCACCTTGGAGCTCGGGTTCACGAAGGGCGTGCTCAGCGAGGTCCGGACCACGCCCCGCCTCGTCCGCGCCGACGCCCCGGGCGACCCGGAGGTGCGGGAGCGGGTGACGCGGGTGCGGGCCGAGGTCTACCCCACCTTGGACGTCCCCCTGCTGGACAACCCCAACCCGACCCGGACCCTGGACGCGGCGACCTGGGAGGCGCTGATCTGCGAGGCCGTGCGCCGCGAGACCGAGGCCGACACCGTGCTGCTGCGCGCCCTGCCGCCCCCGCCCCGCCAGCCCGGGCCGCTCACCGAGATGATGGTGCGCGATCAGCTCGCGCTGCTCGACGTCATCGAGGTCCACGAGATCCCTGGCGACCGCATGCCCGACCTGCTGGACAAGGTCTACAGCGTCGCCCCCGTGAGCTGCGGCGCGCGACCCGGCGAGCTCTTCCCGCGGGCCCGCGGGCGCCTGCTGGAGGACGGGCGCACCTACCGGGTCGTCACGACGGACCGGACGCGCGCCGGCTCGCTGCTCGACGGCATCCTGAAAGCGGTCGAGAGCCTGCGCCCGCTCGACCAGCCCACCTGGCATGTGTTGCGTCGAGAGGACGGGACCCCCGTCACGCTCCAGCGCGCGGCCCTGGACGGCCTGCGCGCGCTGCGCGACGCCCGCGGCGGCACGAGCGGGCTCACGACGCACATCACCACGGTCGCGCCGAGAGAGATCCTCCCGCTCTGGCTGGTGCGGCTGCGCACCCTCTCCCTGACCGCCAGCCGCTACGAGGGCGTCAACGACGAGGCCTTCGCCTCCGTCCCCGAGACGCAGGCCACGGCGCCCGACAGCGTCTACCTGGACACCGGGCTGGATCTCGCGCTGGAGCACACCAGCGGCGCCACCGAGTGGGACCTGCGCGCTCGGACGGACTTCGCGATGCTGCGCTACGCGGGGGCCGACGGGGAAGAGACCTCGGACGACGCCATCTTCTCCACGTCCCTGGGGCTGCCCAGGCTGGCCTGGCCCACACAGGGTCCGCTGCGCCTCATGCCCTATGGGGAGCTGCGCCTGGACAGCGAGCTGACGCCCACCGAGGGCAACGCGCGCCAGGCCGATCTGTCGCTGCTGGCCGGGCTCTCGGCGGTCAAGACGATGAACGTGCGCGGCCTGCACCTGGGCGTGTTCGTCAACGAGGATCTGAGCACGTCCGGCCGACCCGAGCTGGGCCTGCGCGGGGACGTCCAGACCTTCCACCTCGTCGGGGACGCCATGAAGATCATGACGTCCGCGGACCTGCAGCTCTTCGCCCGGGGCCCGGACGACGACGCCTCCGACCTGCGCCTGCTCGGCGAGGCCGAGCTGAAGCTGGCCTTTCCCCTGGCCCACTGGCTGGACCTGGCGCCCTATGCTCAGGGCTTCGCCCTCGCCGGTCGCGTCCCGGAGACGGAGCACCTCGGGCTGTCCTGGACGCTCGGCGTGGCGTTGGACGCCTCAGCGGCCTTCGAGCTCTGACGGACCCAACACAGGGAAGGTGGGGCCCTGTAGCGGGGCGCCATCGGCGGGCCGCAGGCTCCAGAGGAAGGGGTGGGGCGCGTGCTCCGTGGCCCAGCGCACCTCGGGCAGCACCCAGGTCGCCGTCCAGGCGCGGCGCGGCTGCGCGCTTCGGTTGGGTCCGGATCGATGCCAGACCAGCGGGTGGTGGACGATCAGCTCGCCCGCGCGCGCCAGGGCGGGCTCCACCGCGCGCCCGTCCGGGTCGAGCGGGAGCAGGTTCGGGTTGGAGGGCTGGCCCGTCCCGCGGATGAAGTCGGCCGGAGCGCGCTCTCCCCAGCGGTGGCTGCCCGGTACGAAGGCCATCGCCCCCCGCTCCTCGTCCGCGTCGTCGAGGGCCAGCCAGGTGGTGAGCCCGGCTGGCCGGTCGAGCGGCCAGTAGGAGAAGTCCTGGTGCCACTGGATCTCGGTGGGGTTCCCCGGCAGCTTCCAGACCAGATTGTCCTGAAAGAGCTGCACTGAATCAACGCCCAGCAGACGCTGCACCCGACCTGCGATCCGCCCGTCGCGCACCAGCGCCGCGAAGGCGGGCAGCACCAACCACAGGTTGTTGTGCAGCAGCCCGTAGGCGCTCGGCGTCGCGTCGCGCGCCCAGCCGTCCAGCGCCGCGCGCAGCCCCGCCAGCTCGCCCGGCTCCAGCAGCGGTCCCAGGTTGGCCCAGCCGCGCTCGTCGAGGGACATCAGCCCGTCCGAGCGCAGTGATCGACGTGGCTGGTCGCCGCCCGACGCGCCGCCGCCTCCCGTTGCGCGTAGAGGCGGGCGCGCAGCGCCGTGAAGCGGTCGTACGCGTCCTCGATGTGCGCCTGGGTCAAGGTCGGAAGGCGCAGAATGGAGCGCCGGTGGTTGGCCGGCAGGTGCTCGTACCCCTCCGGAAGATACCCTTTGTCGCGGCACTCGCGGAAGAGGGCCGTCCCCGGGTAGGGATAGAACACGAAGTAGCCGAAATCATAGGCGTCGAGCTCCTCGGCCAGGGCCAGGGTCATGTCCAGCTCCTCCGGCGTCTCGCCAGGGATGCCGAGCATGTAGTTGGCCGTGAACATGATGCCGGCCTGCCGCGTCCACTGGAAGACCTTGCGGAAGCGCTCATTGTTCACCGGACGCTTCATCACCTCGCGGCGCAGCCGCTCCGAGCCGCTCTCGACGCCATAGGTGATCATCTTGCAGCCGCCGGCGGCGAGCTGCTCCAACATGGAGGGGTTCATCGTCTCGACGCGCGCGTGCAACGAGAAGGGGACGTTGAGCTCCGCCGCGTTACGCCGGCAGAATTCCTCGACCCACTTCGGGTGCAGCGTGAACGTGTCGTCCAGGAAGATGATGTAGGAGAGCCTGCCCGCCGCGCGCAGGGCGGACATCTCGGCCAGCACGTCGTCGTGGGAGCGGCGGCGACCGTAATCCTGGCCCTGGGCGCCGTACATCTCGTCGTACATGCGCGCGGCGCAGTAGGTGCAGGGGAAGGGGCAGCCGCGCTGGGTCGCCATGTGGACCACGCCCGGCAGCTCGTCGAGCATGTCGCGCGCCATCCAGGGCAGGCGATCGATGGGATCGATGGGCGGGCGCAACGGGGGCCGCTTCGCCCCCCGCGCCTGGAGGTTGGGGATGTTGTCCGTCGGCGCGCCGCGCTCGAGCGCGTTGACGAGATCCAGCATCGCCTCCTCGCCCTCGCCGAGACAGGCCCAGTCGAAGCCCTCGCTGCAGAGCACCTGCTCGGGCGAGAAGGTGGGGTGCAGCCCGCCGGCGACCACCGGGATGTCCAGCGCCCGCCGCAGCGCGCCGACCAGCGCTCGGGCGCGCAGCCACTGGCGCGTGGTCAACGAGAACCCCAGCAGCCCAGGCGCGATCTCGGCCACCGCGCGGATGAGCGCCTCCTCCTCCATGTCCAAGGTGGCGCGCAGAAAACAGACCTCGTGGCCGTGCTGACGCAGCCACGCGGCCAGGGTGGCGGGGCCTACGGAGGCCAGCGCCCAGGTGCGCTCGGTGTCGACCTCGATGAAGAGAACACGCATGCAGGGATCATAGCTCAACCGGCCCCCGCAGTGGTCGGACAAGAAGCCGTCAAGGCGCGGCGCGCCGCCGAACGCCCGCTCGCGCCCCCTGTCTGAACCCACAGGAGGTCTCATGCGCGCCGTCAACATCCGCTCCGAGCTCGATCCCGACGAGGGCGATCTCAACCTCACCCCCTACCTGGACGTGGTGATGAACCTCGTCGTCTTCCTCATGGTCAGCTTCGTGGCCGTGGGGAGCCTGCGCGTCATCCCGGTGGAGGCGCCCGCCACCTGCGCGGGCTGCGAAGGAGGGGCAGAGGCGCGCTTCGGCCTCGTCCTCAGCCTGGCCGCGAGCGGCGCGCTCATCGCCTCCAGCGACGGCTCCGTCCCCTCCGAGCTGCTGCCCGGCCCCCTCGACCCGGCGCGCCTGACGGAGGCCCTCGCGAGCTGGAAGCAACGTTACCAGCTCGATGATCGCCTCACCGTGCACGCCAGCCCGGAGCTGCCCGTCCAGACGGTCGTGGCCGCCATCGACGCGGCCCGCGAGGACGGCGGCGCGCCCCTGTTCCCGACGCCGCGGCTGGCGCGTGGGCTGCTCGACCCATGACGATCGTGTGACGACCGCATGGCGATCGAGCAACAAAGCCGAGCAGGAGCGTCTCCACCTTGCTCCCGGGGCGCGGATGAGCGAGGATGCCGCTGGGAGGAAGCCCGCTTGCTCACCCTGCTCGTGTCGATCCTGGCGGCCTGTCAAGAGCAGCCCTCAGGGCTGGGGATCCCGTCTGCCGAGGGCCCCGCGCCGAACGCCCTCGAGCTGCGCGTGGCCTACGGCAGCGAGAAGAAGGAGTGGCTGGAGGCGCAGATCGCGGCGTTCGAGGCCTCGCGCCCGCTCGTCGCCTCCGGCCGCCCCATCGACGTCGTCACCACCGCGGGCGGCAGCGGCGAGATCGTCGAGGACATCCTCGCGGGCAGCTCGAAGCCCCACGTCTTCAGCCCGGCCTCCTCCGCCTACGTCACGCTGCTCAACGAGCGCTGGCTGCAGCAGGCCGGCAACACCGCCCCGCTCAGCCCCGCGGGAGAGCCGATCCTCCTCTCGCCCGTGGTCATCGCGATCTGGGAGCCGATGGCCCGCGCCCTCGGCTGGCCGGAGAAGCGCCTGGGCTGGAAGGATCTGCTGGAGGTCTCCGGCTCCGGCCAGGGCTGGGGAGCCTACGGCCACCCCGAGTGGGGGGCCTTCAAGCTGGCGCACACGCACCCGGGGCTCTCCAACTCCGGCCTGCTGGCGGTGCTGGCGGAGGTCTACGCGGGCGCCGGCAAGACGCGCGGGCTGACCCTGGAAGACCTGGCGAACCCGCAGACGACGGCGCTGGTCGCGGCGGTGGAGTCCAACCTGGTCCACTACGGGAAGTCCACCTCCTTCCTGGCGGAGAAGATGGCCGAGCGCGGGCCCTCGTACGTGAGCGCGGCGGTGCTGTACGAGAGCCAGGTCATCGCGCTGCGCGGCCAGGCCACCGACATGCCGCTCACGGCGATCTATCCGGTCGAAGGAACCTTCTGGTCGGATCACCCCTACGCGGTCCTCGACGCTCCGCAGGTGGGCGCAGAGGAGCGGGAGGCCGCGGGCGCCCTGCTGGCCTACCTCAAGGGCCGTCCAGCCCAGGAGGCGGCCCTCGCCGCTGGTTTCCGGCCCGCAGACCCGGGCGTGCCCATCGGCGCGCCCATCGTCGCGACCAACGGCGTCGATCCCCTCGAGCCGCAGACCCTGCTGGAGCTTCCGGACGGGGCCGTCCTCTCCGCCGTCCTGAAGCTCTGGTGGGAGCACAAGAAGCCGTCCGAGGTCACGCTGGTCTTCGACAAGTCGGGCAGCATGCGCGGGCAGCCGCTTCAGAGCGCGAAGGAGGGGGCCGCGGCCTTCCTCGCCGATCTCGGCGATAGAGACGCTGTTTCGCTGATGTTCTTCGATGACACGGTGGGGGCGCCCGTGGGGCCTGTGCCGCTCGGCCAGGGCGGTCGGACGCTGCTGAACAGCACCGTGCAGAGCGCCATCGCCAGCGGCGGGACCTCGCTCTACGACGCCGTCATGGCCGCGCACGGCGCCGCGCTGGAGCGGGCGCGCGCCGATCCCAGGCGCATCCACGCCGTCCTGGTGATGACCGATGGCCGGGACGAGCACAGCCAGCAGAACCTCGCGGCGGTGCAGGCGCTGCTGGGACGGGACAGCGAGTCGCCGGTCAAGGTCTTCACCATCGCTTACGGAGACGGGGCCGACCCCGCCGTGCTCCAGGCCATCGCGGACTCCGGGCGAGGCGGGTTCGCCCGCGGCGGCGAGGGCGAGATACGCGCGGTGTTCCGGGACATGGCGGCCTTCTTCTGAGGAGCGGATGGCAGAGCAGCCGACGACAGGAGACCTGAGCCTTCGGGGGGTGGCGCGCGCGCTGCTCGACCCGCTGGGCCTCGTCGTGCTCGGCGGCACCGGGCTGGCCTTCGCGGCCACGCAGCTCGTGCCGGTGGTCGCGCTGGGCGGGCTCTCCTGGGCCACGCTCGTCGCGCTCAAGCTGGTCAGCGGCGCCCGCGAGCCGCGCGCCCCGAGTCTGCGCGCGCTGCCAGAGGTGGACGCCTTCATGGACGCGGACGTAAAATCGCGTATCACGGCGTTACACCATGTACGCTCACAGCTGGAGCGCGTCCTCCGGGAGAGCCCGAAGACGGTGACGGAGCACATGGAGCCCGCGCTGGCCGGGGTGCCCGAGCTGGAGGAGCACGCGGTGCGGCTGGCCCGGCGCGCCGAGGACCTGGGCGACTACCTGCGGACCCAGGACCGGGCGAGCATCGCCCGCGAGTCGAAGCGCCTCGAGCAGGCGGCGGCGAAGGCCGTCGATCCTTCGGCCCGCGAGGAGTACGCTCGGGCCGTGAGCGCGGTGGGCGAGCAGCTGCTGGCCCTCGATGACATCGTCAGCGCCCGCGACCGCGCGCTGGCCAACCTGAGCCGCATCGTCTCGACCCTCGAGTCGCTGCCGCCACGCCTGGTGCGGATGCGCGCGATGGACGCGACCGCGCAGGACGCGCTCGGCGATGACACCAGCGCGGACCTCAGCCGGCTCAACGAAGAGATACGTCTCTTCGAGAAGACCCTCTCGAGCCTCGCCGAACCGGGCGCGGGGCAGCGGAGCACCCCATGAACGCGCGTCTGGCCGTCGTCCTCGTCTTCGTCGTCGCGGTGGCGACCATCCTCTACTTCTCCTTCGGTCGTGGCGGGGCAGACCCGAAGACCGGCGCCGACGCCGGCGCGGTGGAGCCGGACGCCGACGCGACCCAGATCACCATGCTCTACAGCACGGAGAAGAAGGACTGGATCGAAGAGGCGGCGCTGGGCTTCGCCAAGGAGCACCCGGAGATCGTGGTGAACCTGCGGGGCATGGGCTCGCTGCAGGCCGCAGAGGCCATCGTGGACGGCCGCGAGAAGCCGGTGCTGTGGAGCCCGGCCGACTCGCTCATCCTGAACATGGCCCAGAGCGACTGGGAGGCGCGCTACCACGCGCCGCTGCTGGACCTCGCCGGCCAGGACCGGCCCGAGCCGCTGCTGATCACGCCCCTGGTCTTCGTCGCCTGGCAGGATCGGGCCGAGATCCTCCTGAAAGCGGGGGGCGGACAGATCTCCTGGAAGACCATCCACGACGCGGTGGCCTCGAACCAGGGCTGGCCGACGATCGGGGGCAAGCCGGAGTGGGGCTTTGTGAAGCTGGGGCACACCGACCCGACCCAGTCCAACTCTGGCTTGCAGTCCCTGCTGCTCATGACCATGGAGTATTACGGCAAGACAACCGGTTTGACCGTCGGAGACATCCTGGACCCCAAATACCAGGAGTGGATCTCCGGCATCGAGAAGGGGGTGTCGCGCTTCGAGGCCTCGACGGGCACCTTCATGACCGACATGGTGCGCTTCGGCCCCTCCAAGTACGACATCGCGGCCGTCTACGAGGGCGTCGCCATCGCCCAGATCGAGAACGCGCAGGGCCGCTGGGGCAACCTGTCCGTCTACTACCCCGCGACCACGATCTGGTCGGATCACCCCGTCGCGCTCCTGCAGGGCGACTGGGTCACCGACGCGCAGAAGAGCGCCGCGCGGACCTGGATCGCCTGGCTGCGCAGCCGCCCCGTGCAGGAGAAGGCGCTGGCCCAGGGCTTCCGCCCGGCCAGCCCGGAGGTCCCGATCCAGACGGCGGACCCCAACAATCCGTTCGTCCGCTACGCCGGCTTCGGGGTCAAGGTGGAGATCCCGCCCGTCGCGAGCCCGCCCGACGGCGCGGTGGTGCGCAACCTGCTGACGATGTGGTCGCGGGTCGTCAAGCCCTGAGGTCGTGTGATACCGAACATGTGTTCGGGTATCTCACCCCCGGGGCTCCGCGGCGATGAAGACGCTGTCCATCGTTATACCAGCCTATAACGAGCGCGCTACGCTGCGGGCCGTGGTCGCGCAGGTGCTCGCGGTGGAGCTCGCGCCGCTCGGCTTGCGGCGCCAGATCGTGATCGTGGACGACCGCTCCACCGACGGGACGCGGGAGATCCTGGAGGCGATGGCGCGCGGGCAGGCGGGGACCCCAGCGCTCGGCGACGCCGAGCTGATCGTGCTGTATCACGCCACGAACCGGGGAAAAGGTGCGGCCCTGCGCACCGGCTTCGCGCGCGCGACCGGCGATCTGGTCCTCATTCAGGACGCCGACCTGGAGTACGACCCGCGCGACTACCCTCGCCTGCTGGCGCCCCTGCTGGAGGGGCGCGCCGACGTGGTCTACGGCAGCCGCTACCTGCCCTCCGACGGGACGGTGCTGCGCTTTCAGCACACGCTGGGCAACCGCCTGCTGACGCTGCTCGGGAACCTGGCCACGGACCTCAACCTCACGGACATGCACACCTGCTACAAGGTCTTCCGCGCCGAGGTCCTGCGCGAGCTGCACCTGGAGAGCGAGCGCTTCGACATCGACCCGGAGATCACGATGAAGCTGGCGCGTCAGCGCTGGCGAATCTGCGAGGTCCCCGTCCGCTACTGTGGGCGAAGCTACGAGCAGGGCAAGAAGATCGGCTGGCGGGACGCCGTGGACGCGGTCACCTGCCTGCTGAGGCACCGCCTGGCGCCGCCCGCAGGAGACGGGGCGAGCCGGGAGGCGCTGCTGCGGGCGCGTCGGGCGAGCGCGATGAATCGGCGGCTCTTCGAGACGCTCCGGCCCTCTCTCGGGGCGCGTGTCCTGGAGGTCGGCAGCGGGGCCGGCGCGCTGACGGACTGGCTGCTCCGGCACGGGCCGGTGATCGCCACGGACCACCGCCCCGCCGCCCTCTCCCTCCTGCGGGAGCGCTACGCGCGCTACGACACCGTGCGCGTCCTGGACTGGCAGCTGGGAGACCCGCTGCCCGAGGAGATCGGCGCGCAGGTCGACACGCTGCTCCTGCACGTCGGGGTGGACGAGCCGCTGAGCGACGCGGCTCTAAGGGCGGCCTGGCGACTGCTGGCGCCGAGCGGGGGGCGCCTGATCCTGCTGGAGCCGACGCCCTCTGGGCCCGAGCCGAGCAGCCGCCTCTCCGAGGCCGGCTTCGCCCTGGAGCGCCCTCCTCAGGACGGCCCGGCGGGCGGGCGAGCACGGCTGGTGATCGCCCGCGCCGCGGGAGGGACTACAACTCACAGATGAAGCGGAAGCTCGACGAGCAGGGCTCATCGTTCCATGTCTCGTCGCTGAAGCGGTTGAATTGCGCGCAGTCCTCGTTTCCGGCGTTGTTCGGCTCACCCGAGTGCCAGTTGGTGTAGCTCGCGCTCTCGCCGCTCGCCCAGACCCAGCTCCCCTCCGTGGAGATGTCGTTGAAGCCGATCCACCACTTGGCGGTGGAGTAGGTGTTGGCCGTCTCGACCGCCCAGGCGTTCTCGTCGGCGTCGTTGACGGTGAGCAGGTCGTAGCCGTAGCTCTGGCAGGTGGTCTGCGCGGAGCTCCAGGCCGCGGCGGTCTCGCAGTACAGGTAGGTGCCGTCGTCGTAGTACTCGACGTTACAAGCGCACAACCCGCCGTCGTCCACCGCGTCCGAGCAGTCGTTGTCTACGCCGTCGCAGACGTCCGTGGCCGCGGGGTTGACGTCCTCATCGCCGTCATCGCAGTCCTGGTCTGAGCTGACGTAGTCGGCGGGGGCGTCACAGGCGGTGACGTCCAGCGCGGCGTCGCCGTAGCCGTCGCCGTCATCGTCGTAGTACCAGGTCTCGGCGTCCACGGCGGTGTCTTCATCCACCTCGCCGTCGCAGTTGTCGTCGAGGCCATTGCAGACCTCGGCAGCGTCTGGGTTGATGTCCTCGTCCCCGTCGTTGCAGTCGGTGTCATCGCCGACATGGTCCGCGGGTCGGTCACAGTCGCGGCTGACGGAGGAGGCGTCGCCGAAGCCGTCCCCGTCTTCGTCGGCGTACCAGGTGCCGGCGTCCACGGCGCTCTCGTCCACGCGGCCGTCGCAGTCATTGTCCAGGTCGTCGCAGACCTCGTCCTCGTCGGGATTGATGGCGCTCGACGTGTCGTCGCAGTCGGTGTCGTCGAGGACGTAGCCCGAGGGCGCGTCGCAGGCGTCGCGCGTGCTGCCCGCGTCGCCGAAGCCGTCCCTGTCGCTGTCCCGGTGCCAGGTCGTCGTGTCGGCGGCGCCGTCGTCGGCCACGCCGTCGCAGTCGTCATCGGCGTCGTTGCACAGCTCGAGGGCGTCCGGGTGGACATCGACGTCCGCGTCGTCGCAGTCCGTGTCGTCGGCGACGAAGCCCTAGGGCGCGTCGCAGGCCCTGGCGCTGCTCGAGGCGTCGCCGTAGCCGTCTCGGTCACCGTCCTCGTACCAGCGGCTCTCGCCGGCGGCCCCGCTCTCGTCGATCTCCCCGTCACAGTCGTTGTCGGCGTCGTCGCAGGTCTCCGTGCCGCCTGGGTACACGTCGGCGTCGCCGTCGTCGCAGTCCTCGCAGGCCGCCCAGCCGTCGTCGTCCTCGTCCGCGTAGCCGGTAGACCCGTCACAGTTGTAGTCGTTACGGTCTCGGCAGTCGCTCTCGTCGGCGCCCGGGTTGTAGTCCGAGTCTGCATCATCGCAGTCTCCACCGGAAGCAACATAACCATCGGGCGCGTCGCAGGCGTCCACGCTGCTGGCGTCATCGCCGTAGCCGTCATCGTCCCCGTCGTAGTACCAGGTCGAGGTGCCGCCGGAGGCGCCGTCGTCGATGCCTCCGTCGCAGTCGTCGTCCAGGCCGTTGCACACCTCCTCGGCGTCGGGGTTCACGTCGCCGTCCAGGTCGTCGCAGTCCTGATCATCGGCGGTGTAGCCGCTCGGGGCCTCGCAGTCCGTGACCCCGGCCTCGGGGTCGCCGAAGCCGTCCGCGTCCAGATCGGCGTACCAGTCGTCGGCGTCGATCGCGTCCGCGCCGTCGATGGCGCCGTCGCAGTCGTTGTCCACGCCGTCGCAGACCTCGGCCGATCCTGGGTTGATCGCGTCGTCCTCATCGTCGCAGTCCGTGCCCGCCGCGACATAACCATCGGGCGCCTCGCAGCCCGTCGAGGTCACGCTCGGGTCGCCGTAGCCGTCGCCGTCCCCGTCATAGTACCAGGTGGTTCCGTCGGTCACACCCTCGTCGATGAGCGAGTCGCAGTCATTGTCGAGCTCGTCACAGATCTCGTCGTACGCCGGGTTCACCATCGCGTTGGAGTCGTCGCAGTCCTTCGCCCGGCCGCGGTAGTTGCGTGGACGGGAGCAGGCGCGGGTGCTGATGTCGGGATCACCGTAGGTGTCGCTGTCCGAGTCGAGGTAGTAGGTGCGCGCGTCGACCGCGTCCGCCTCGTCCTTCGAGCCGTCACAGTCGTTGTCGATGCTGTCCGAGCAGTACTCGCTGTTGCCCGGCCAGGCGGTGGACGCGTCGTCGTTACAGTCGGTCGCGTCGGCCACATAGCCAGCGGGCGCGTCGCAGGACGTGGTCGAGGACGCGGCGTCCCCGTAGCCGTCGCCGTCGCCGTCCTCGTACCAGGAGGTGGCGCCTGGCGCGTCCTCATCGACGCTGCCGTCGCAGTCGTTGTCGGCGCTGTCACAGAGCTCGACGGCGTCCGGATAGGCGCTCGCGTCGGCGTCGTCGCAGTCGCCGTCCGTCGCGCCGTAGCCCTCCGGCGCCTCACAGCTCAGCGTCCCCGTGCTGCTGTCCCCATAGCCGTCCTCGTCGCTGTCGGCGTACCAGGTGTCGGCGTCCGAGGCGCCTCCATCGACGGTGCCGTCGCAGTCGTTGTCCAATCCATCACAGATCTCCACGCCGGCCGGGTTCACCGCGCTGTCGGCGTCGTCGCACTCTTCACAGGCCGCGTAGCCGTCGCCATCGCCATCGGCGTAGCCCGTCGCCCCGTCACAGTTGTAGTCATTGGGATCGGCGCAGTCGTCCTCGACGGCGCCAGGGTTGTAAGCCGGATCGGCGTCGTCGCAGTCGCCCGTGCTCGCCGCGTAGCCGCTCGGGACATCACAGCCCGTGACCGTGTCTCCCTCGAGCCCGTAGCCGTCGCCGTCGCCGTCGCTGTACCAGGTGAGCGCGTCCGAGGCGTCCTCGTCCACCTCGCCGTCGCAGTCATCGTCCACGTCGTTGCAGACCTCGTCCGCCATCGGATTGACGGCCGCGTCCAGGTCATCGCAGTCCGTGTCATCGCTGACGAACTCATCGGGGGCCTCGCAAGACGAGGTCGATGTGGCGGGATCACCGTAGCCGTCCTCATCGTCGTCGTAGTACCAGATCGTCCCGTCCGTGGCGCCGTCGTCCGCCTCGCCGTCGCAGTCCTCGTCCACGCCGTCACAGGCCTCGACGGCGTCCGGGTTGATCCCTCTGTCCGCGTCGTCGCAGTCCGAGCCGTCCGCGATCGTGCCCTCGGGCTGCTCGCAGGAGGCCACCCCGCTGGCGCTGTCACCGTAGCCGTCGCCGTCTCCGTCGGTGTACCAGGTGTCGGCCGCGCCGACGTCCACGCTGCTGTCGTCGCAGTCGGTGCCGTCCTCCACCCAGCCTTCGCCGAGCGACGCGCAGCTCGCCGTCGCGCTCTCGGGATCGCCGAGCCCGTCGCCGTCGCTGTCCGTGTACTCGACGACGCCGTCTACGGGATCGTCGTCCACCTCGCCGTCGCAGTCATCGTCCACGTCGTTGCAGAGCTCGTCGGCGCCGGGGTTGGTGGTCGCGGTCGCGTCGTCGCAGTCATCCCCCGTGGGAGAGCTCCCGGCGGGAGGATCACAGGTGTCCAGCGCGGCGGCGGGATCTCCATAGCCATCACCATCGGCGTCCGAATACCAGGTGTAGACGACCTCTTCGTCTACGGCGCCGTCGCAGTCGTTGTCGATGCCGTCGCACTGCTCCGCGGTGCCGGGGTTCACCTCGGCGTCGCTCTCGTCACAGTCCGCGCCCTCGCTCGCCGTGCCCTCGGGCTGCTCGCAGGAGACCGTGGTGAGCGCGTCATCCCCGTAGTTGTCGCCGTCCGCGTCCGTGTACCAGGTCCCCGCATCGACCGCGTCCTCGTCGATCTCCGAATCACAGTCGTCGTCGACTCCGTTGCACAGCTCGTCGGCGCCCGGGAAGGTCGAGGACGCCACGTCGTCGCAGTCGGTGGCGTCCGCCACCCAGCCTTCGGGAGGATCGCAGGTGTCCAGCACCGCCTCGGCGTCGCCGAAGCCGTCGCCGTCCGCGTCGCGGTACCAGGTCAGGACGATGTCGTTGTCCACCTCGCCGTCGCAGTCGTTGTCGATCTCGTCGCACTGCTCGCCCGCAGCCGGGTTCACCGCGGCGTCGGCGTCGTCGCAGTCGCCGCCGAGGGCGACCGTGCCCTCCTCCTGCTCGCAGGAGCCCGTCAGCGCGTCCCCGTAGCCGTCTCCGTCCGCGTCGGTGTACCAGGCGCTGCCGCCCTCCTCGTCGACCATGCCGTCGCAGTCGTTGTCGATCCCGTCGCAGGCCTCGGTCGCGCCAGGATTGACGCCGCCGTCCGCGTCGTCGCAGTCGTCGACCACCGAGTAGCCGTCCCTGTCCAGGTCATCGCCCCAGCCGGTGTCCACCCACGAGTCATCGGTGTCGACGACGGCGCCGGTGTGGCCTTCGTCCTTCCGATTGTCGCAGGAGAGCAGGACCAGTGAGAACAGGATTCCGATCGCGCGCATATCGTTCTCCGAGCAGATGGCCGCCGAGAGATTACCGCAGGACCGCAGCGAGCAACCCGCCAAGTCGAGCCCAGGGGCGCATCCCCCCATAAACATGCTTCACCCTCGACACAGACCAGCCGCCGGCACCGCGCAGCGTGCACACGGCGCCCCTCGAAGCTAAAGCGAGCCTGTCGCTGACGCCGCCCGTATCCCCCAGCGAGCGCATCGCCCTCCGACGACGACAGACAGACATGGATCCGGAGCTCCGCATGAAAGCCCCTCCTCGTGTGCTGCTCGCAGGCGCCTCTGGCGCGATCGGCTCCCGCGTCCTTCGCCTGCTCAAGGCCCGTGGTGTGCGCGTGCGGGCGCTCTCCAGGGACCCCAGGCGCGCGATCGGGCTCGACGCGGACGAGCATGTCCTGGTCGACGCGGCGAGCGCGGGCGGCCTGGACGCCGCGACGCGTGGGGTCGAGATCGTGATCTCCTGCCTGGGCGCCAACGTCTCTCTGCGCCTCCGCGAGCGCCGGTCCTACACACAGCTCGACCCGCTGGCGAACGCGAACCTGCTCGACGCCGCCCTGGCGACCGGCGTGCGGCGCTTCGTCTACATCGGCGTCCACACGGCTCCTGGCTACGACCAGACGCGCTACTGCGTCGCCCATGAGGGCTTCGTCGAGAGGCTCCGCGCCGCGAAGATCTCCAGCACGGTGCTCCGTCCGACGGGCGTGATGAGCGCGCTGGACGACCTGCTGGTCATGGCGCGAATGGGGCTGGGGACCGTGGTCGGGGACGGCGAGGCGCTCACAAACCCCATTCATCCGGACGATGTGGCCTTGGCGGTGGTGGACGCGCTCGAGGAGGGTCCGCAGGACCGCACCCTGGGTGGTCCCGAGGTGCTGTCGCGCAGAGCGCTCGTCGGATGTGCCTTCTCGGCGCTCGGCAAGCCCCTGCGCGCGATCCATGTCCCCGCCGCGCTCTTCCGCCTGAACAGCCTCCTGCTGCGCCCCCTCCACCCCCGCCTCTCCGAGCTCCTGGAGTTCGTCGCCGAGGTCTCCACCCACGACGCCGTGGCGGAGGTCGCGGGGGAGCGCACCCTCTCGGAGTGGTATCAGGGCCGCCTTCAGCTCAGCGCTGGTGCCCGAGCCTGACCTCCATCGTCGGGTGCCGGGCCGCCAGCGCGCGCAGCGCCTCCAGGCTCTCCAGGCCCGCCTCGCGGTCCGCGGAGAAGCTGCCAGGGCCGACGCCGTTCTCCCAGCCCCAGCGCGTATGGCAGACGTCGCCGGTGAGCAGCACCGGGCCTGCCGGCGTACGGGCCACATAGGCGGTCGAGCCCGGCGTGTGCCCCGGGCTCCAGAGGGCGAAGACGCTGCCGTCTCCGAAGATGTCCAGCACGCCCGCGACGCCCTCCTGGGGGTCCGAATCAAAATTCCATTCCTGTATCGTCCCTTTCCCCTCCATCAGGCGACCCACCGTCGGCCTCAGGGGCAGGTTGAGCGGGTCGCGCGCCCGCGCCTCACCCGGGCCGCTGTAGATCGGCGTGTCACGCGGGACATCCGGCATCCCGCTGATGTGATCCAGATGCAGGTGGGTCATGAAGACCCCCGCCACCGGTCGCCCCGCCAGCCAGACCCCGAGCGGCGCCTGAATGTCGAGCTTCTCGGTGTGCATCTGAGAGGCGATGAAGCCGCGGATCGCCGCCGCCTCGGGCGCCTCGGACAGCGCGCGCTCGACGCCCGTATCGACCAGGAAGAGGCCGCGCTCCGGGTGATGGATGGCGTGGAAGCTGACCTGAATCGGCTCCGGGCGGTCCGTCAGCCCCGCCTCGACCGCGCGCGGATCCTCCAGATCCAGCAGCCCGGAGAGCGGGACCTCCCAGTCCGCGGAGGTGACGGTCTCGACGGTCACGGGTCCAGGCTGCTCGAGCAGCGCCTCGAGCTCGACGACCGTGCGCGGCACGCCGAGAGAGCTGGTTTGAAGGGGGTGATGGGTGACAGCGCAGGCCAGGGTCAGGACGAGCAGCATGGGGTTCTCCTTGAACACCTGCTCTCTATCCATAGCAATTTATGCGGTCATCTGGCCTTGATCACATGATATCATCCATTTATGGATATCTCCTGGGACGACATCCGCCTCTTCCTCGCCATCGCCGAGACGGGCACGATGAGCGCCGCGGCGCGGCGCCTGCGCGTCGGCCAGCCCACGGTCAGCCGCCGGCTCGCTGATCTCGAGCACCAGCTCGGTGTGAGCCTGTTCCGACGCTCGGTCGAGGGCGCCGCGCTCACGGACGCCGGCGCGCGCATGCTCGAGCCCGCCCGGCGGATGGCGGAGTGGGCCGGCGAGGTCAACCGCAGCTCGGAGGGGGGAGGCCCCGGGCCGGTGGGCCGCGTGAGGGTCAGCGCGAGCCCCTTCTTCGCCGCCGAGCTGCTCGCCCCGCTCGCCGCCGAGCTGCGCGAGACCCACCCGGGCCTGCAGCTCGAGATCTCCTCCTCCGTTCAGCTCGCGGAGCTCGGCCGGGGCGAGGCCGATCTGGCCCTTCGCAGCTGGCCTACCGACCGGGCGGATCTGGAGACCGTCGCCACCCTGGAGCACGCCGTCGCGGTCTTCGCCGCGCCCACGCTGCGCGACGCCCTCGGCCCGCGCCCCGACCTCCACGACATCCCCTGGGTGACGTGGTGCGCGCCCTTCGAGCAGGTCCCTCCCAACCCGCAGCTCGCGGCGATGGTCCCCGGCTTTCGCGTCGCGGTCTCCGCCGATGACTTCCTCGTGATGCTCGCCGCCGTCGAGCGCGGGGCCGGCGCCATCGCCCTCCCCCGCCTGCGCCACCGCCTGGCGCGCCCCTGGTCGCTCGTGCCGCTGGACCTGGACCTCGGAGCGAACGCCCGCGGCCAGGTTCACCTCGTCTGCGCCCGCTCGGCGCTGGCCATCCCACGAATCCGCGTGGTAGCAGGGATCCTCGAGCGCTGGATGCAGGAGGCCTCCACATGGTCCCAGAGCTGATCTACGGCACCGCCTGGAAGGAGGAGCGCACCGCAGCCCTGGTCCGGGAGGCCCTCGCCGCCGGCTTTCGGGCCTTCGACACCGCCAACCAGCGCAAGCACTACCACGAGGCAGGGGTCGGTGAGGCCATCGGCGCGTTTCTCGAGAAATATGACCGTAACGCCATCTTTCTCCAGACGAAGTTCACCTACGCCCGCGGGCAGGACCATCGGCTCCCCTATGACCCGGAGGCCCGGCCCGCCGTGCAGGTCGCGCAGTCCTTCGCGCGCTCCCTCGAGCACCTGGGCGTGAGCACGCTGGACAGCTACCTGCTCCACGGCCCCGAGACCGGCGGCGCGCTCACCGCGACGGACTGGGAGGTCTGGCGCACCATCGAGGAGCACCTCGAGCGCGGCCTCACCCGGCAGATCGGCGTCAGCAACGTGAGCGCGGCGCAGCTAGTACAGCTCTGTGAGGGCGCGCGCCACCGCCCGAGCTTCGTACAGAACCGCACCTACGCCCGCCGGGGCTGGGACGCGGAGGTGCGCACGATCTGCCGCGAGGCCGGGATCCATTACCAGGGCTTCTCGTTGCTCACCGCGAACCGCGACGTGTGGAACGACCGCAAGCTGCACCCCATCGCCCGACGACTAGGGGCCACGCCCGCGATGGTGATCTTCCGCTACGCGATCCACCTGGGCATCCTGCCCATGACCGGCACCTCGGACCCCGCTCACATGAGGCAGGATCTCCTGGCGCCGGGGCTCGAGCTGGCGCCAGACGAGATCGCGATCCTGGACCGGCTCGGGCGAGACGCGGCAGCCTGAGGGCTCAGCCCTTCTCGCCGAGCAGATCCTTGCTGAAGCCGAAGCCCAGCAGCAGGTAGGGGAACGCGCTCTCCACCTCGTTCGGGTGGTCCAGGTACCAGCCGCCGACGAAGAGCAGGGTCGGCTTGTTCAGGCCCTTGGGCTGGAAGTCGCGGCTGTGGAAGGACCAGGCGATGAGCGGGCCCACCTTGTGGTGGTTGCCGGAGACCGCGTTGGCCGCGACGGTCCCGCCCTGGAAGTCGTCATCGCCATACTTCGGGAAAACACCGCTGTAACGTACGCCAGCCGTCAGGCGCTTGCCCGAGACGTAGAGCAGGTCGGAGTCATTGGAGACCACCAGACCGCTGCCCGGCACGAGCGTGTGCAGGGTCGCGTCATAGAACACGAGGTCGCCGTCCTGCAGGGCCATCTTCCAGTACTCGACGGGCGTCTTGGAGCGGATCGCCACCTTGCCCGCCTTGAGCTGCACGGTGGGCTCGACGAAGAGGTGGTGGCCGCTCGTGACGTAGTTCAGGCCGTCACGCTCGTTGAGGTCGCGCTCGCTCAGCTCGAAGGAGTAGGCGTCGGTGGGCTCCGGCCAGCTCTGCAGGTAGCCGAAGCCCCCAAAGTAGGAGACGTACTCGTAGCCCAGGCGGATGTTCAGCAGCGTGATCGGCTGCACCTCGAAGAGCGGGCCCACCTTGACGTAGGCGGGGTTCAGCTTCAACGAGACCCCACCGCCGGCGAAGGTGTTGTCGAAGAGCACGCTCTCGCTGTCCATGAGCCGCTTCTGCAACATCACGCGGTTCTGCGTCTCCAACCCGAGCGGCCCGAGGCGAAAGATGCTCAGGCTGCCGAGGTAGACACGCAGGTCTGGGGGGGCCTCGGCCTGGGCCGAGGAGAGCAGCGAGAGCGCGAGCAGGGCGGGCGAGAGCATGCGGCGAACCTCCATGGGTTGCCCGCACTATACCAGAGTTGCGCGAGCGACACGGCGCAGCGGTCCACGCCGCGCCGCGCGATGGTCAGCCTTCGTCCAGGCGCGCGAGCGCAGAATCGGCCGAGAGCGTGAGACGCGCGGTCCAGATCTCCCCCGAAGTAACATCGCTGTAACGCCCATACCAGGCGCGCAGGCCCCCCTCGTGCTCCGCGACGCAGAGGTCCGCGCCCTCCACGCCGAGCGCGCCCAGCTTCTGCCAGCGCTCGCCGTCGGAGGACACCGCGGCGAAGAGCTGAGCGTGCGCGTTGTAGAACATCCATTGCAGGCCCGCGTGCTCCAACACGAAGGGGTGGAGGACCTGGGCCTCCGGGTCCACCCCCTCCACGTCAGCCTCGCCGGACAGCGCGGGCTCGGCCTCCACCGTCCATGCCGAGCCCGCCAGGCTGCTCGCCGCGCCGATCCAGGCCCGCTCCACCACCGGGTCGGTCTCGCCAGGGTTGGAGACATGAAACCAGGCGCGCCAGCTCCCGTCCGGGCCCACCAGGAGCGCTGGCCCTCCCGCGTCTCCATCGCTGGCGCGCCAGCGCACGCCGGGCTCCTCGGCGAAGAGGACGGCGTCCTCGGAGAATGCGCTGGAGATGACCTTGTAACCGGCTGTATCCTCCGCCTCTCGCGCCGGATAGTAGAGGCGGACCCCGCCGTCCATGTTCACGGCGCGCGCCGTCGCCACCTGGTCGAGGATCAGCCCGGCGGCGGCGCTCCAGGTGATCCCGTCCGCGGATCGGTAGACGGTGGTGCCGCTGCCCTCGGCGCCGTCCTGGTTCAGGTACATCCACCAGCTCCCGTCGTGGATCACCACGGAGGGGTCGGCGTATCCACCCGTGAACACGCGCGCGTGATCGGAGAGCAGGACCGGCGGGTCGGCCCCCCCGCTCTCGGCGCGCTCCGGCCCGGCGCCACAGCCGAGCAGGGTGATCAGCAGCAGGCTCACGGCGCGGGACTCCTCGCTGAACGATGTTACGCGGACGCAGGAGACCCGCCATGCCCAGACCCTTCTTCCCGCACAGCCTGACGGATGTGACCCACGCCGTCGATGGACCGCTCGGCCTCATCGTCGGCGACATGCCGGATCGCAGCATCTGGGTGCTGCAGCGGCGCCGCAAGGAGGGCGGCTACGCGCTGACGCACTACGCCGACCCGAGCCGGAAGGTGCAGCTCGAGCGACGCGAGATCGTGGACCGACGCGAGGCGATCAACGCGCTCTCCGAGGCCATCGGCCTGGGAGAGCGCCTGTAACGTCGATGTTTCAGCGGCGCCGACGCAGACCCAGCGCCCCGAGCAGAGCGCCGAGCGCCCCCATCAGCGCGCCCGAGGGCGGAGCGTCCGTCGCGCTGCAGGCGCAGCCGCCGCCGCCCTTCCAGTCCTCCGTGAAGACCTCCGAGTCCGGGGTGCCGGTCTCGCCCGGCCCCGTGTCCCAGGTGTCCAGGCCGCCCGTCTCGCCGCTGTCGCCGGTGTCGCCGGTGTCGCCGGTGTCCACGCCGCCGCCGCCGTCGTCGGCGCCGTCCAACGGATCGGTCCCATCCAGGGTCTCCTGGCCGTCGCTCACGCCGCCGTCGTCCGTGTCGGCGTCGTTGGGGTCCGTGCTCCAGTCGTTGACCTCTTCGCCGTCGCTGAGCCCGTCCATGTCAGAGTCCTGGTCCAGCGGGTCGGTGTCGTGGGTCAGCACCTCGTCCCCGTCCGAGAGCCCGTCATCATCGGTGTCGGCGTCATCGGCGTCGGTGCCGTAGACGACGTCCTCCTCCTTGTCGGTGAGCCCGTCGGCGTCGGTGTCCGTCGTGTCCGTGACGTCATCGCTGGGGTCGAGCGGATCGGTGCCGTCCGCCAGCACCTCGACGCCGTCCGGCGTGCCGCCGTCATCGGTGTCCACGTCATTGGGATCCGTGCTGTACTCCTGGACCTCGTTCCCGTCGGAGAGCCCGTCGCCGTCCGTGTCCTGCTCGAGCGGATCGGTGCTGTAGGTCCCGACCTCCTCGCCGTCGGTGAGCGCGTCGTCATCGGTGTCCGCGTCGTTGGGGTCCGTCTCGGTGCTGTTCACCTCGGTCCCGTCGCCGAGGCCGTCGCCGTCCGTGTCGGCGTTGACCGGATCGGTGTCGTAGGTGTTCACCTCCGTGCCGTCCGAGAGCCCGTCGCCGTCTGTGTCGGCGTTGGTCGGATCGGTGTCGTAGGACCCCACCTCCTCCCCGTCCGTCAATCCATCACCGTCCGTATCTGCTGAGAGCGGATCCGTGCCGGCGTCGATCTCCTCACCGTCGTTCAGACCGTCATCGTCGGTGTCCTCGTCCGCGCGGTCGGTGCCGTAGACATCCTCCTCCGCCTTGTCCGTCAGCCCGTCGCCGTCCGTGTCCAGCGTGTCCGTGATGTCGTCGCTGGGATCGAAGGGATCCGTCTCGTCGGAGAGCACCTCGACGCCGTCCTCCACCCCGCCGTCGTCCGTGTCGGCGTCCGCGGGGTCCGTGCCGTAGGTGTTGACCTCCTCCCCGTCGCCGAGCCCGTCGCCGTCCGTGTCCGGGTTGGTCGGGTCGGTGCCGTGGGTGTTGACCTCCTCCCCGTCGGAGAGCGCGTCATCGTCGCTGTCCGGGTCGAGCGCGTCCGTAGACGTCTCCAGGATCTCCGTCCCGTCGTCCAGGCCGTCGTCGTCGCTGTCCAGGTCGAGGGGGTCGGTCCCGTAGGTGCCGAGCTCGTCCCCGTCGGAGAGCGCGTCATCGTCGGTGTCGGCGTCGAGCGGGTCGGTGCCCGTCTCGTTCACCTCCGTCCCGTCCTCGAGCGTGTCGCCGTCCGTGTCGGCGGACGTTGGATCCGTGCCGTAGGTCTCGACCTCCTCGCCGTCCCCGAGACTGTCACCATCTGTGTCTGCAGAGAGCGGATCCGTGTCGGTGGTCTTGATCTCTTCGCCGTCGGTGAGACCGTCGTCGTCGGTGTCCGCGTCGTTGGGGTCGGTCTCCGTGCCCGTGACCTCGCGCCCGTCGTTCAGCGTGTCGCCGTCCGAGTCCTTGTCGTTGGGATCGGTGTCGTAGGTGTTGACCTCGTCCCCGTCCGAGAGGCTGTCCGCGTCCGTGTCCGCGTCGGTGGGGTCCGTGTCCGTGTCGTTGACCTCTACGCCGTCGTCGAGCCCGTCCCCGTCGGTGTCCGCCGCGGTCGGATCGGTGTCGTGGGTATCCACCTCGGCCCCGTCGGTGAGCCCGTCCCCGTCCGTGTCCTCGTCCAGGCGGTCCGTGCCGTAGGTGTCGAGCTCCTCGCGGTCGGTGAGCCCGTCCCCGTCCGTGTCCAGCGTGTCCGTGATGTCGTCGTCGCCGTTCAGCGGATCGGTGCCGTCCTCGAGCACCTCGTCCCCGTCGCTCACGCCGCCGCCGTCGGTGTCCTGGTCATTGGGGTCCGTGCCGATCTCGAGGACCTCCTCTCCGTCGGAGAGCCCATCCCCGTCCGAGTCGGGGTCGTTCAGATCGGTGTCGGTCTCCTCGAGCTCCACATCGTCGTCCAGCCCGTCCCCGTCCGTGTCCACCCCTCCGTCCAGGTCGTTGCAGTCCTGGTCGATCCCGTCCCCGTCCACCTCGTCGGCGCCCGGGTAGATGTCGGCGTCGGCGTCGTCGCAGTCGCCGCTGACGGTGGTGTAGCTGCTGCCGGGCGAGCCGCTCGACTCGAGGGTCGCCGAGTCCGGGTCGCCGT